>JBCBJE010000336.1:0-6168 GCA_038523735.1 Cyanobacteria bacterium J06626_18
CATCAAGAATCAGACCCTCTTCCACCTCTTTGTAAGACTCCACATCAATTCCTGGCAAACCTAATAACTCAGTGAGTAAAGGCACCATAACAGCTCGGTATAGTAGTTGCTACAACAGCATACTCATTTCCGTAGAGCCAAATCCGCCAAAGAAAAACCGCCGTGGCCACACGACGGTTTAGGAGCTTGAGGACACTTGAAACAAACTGAATAAAAGAGGCTTAGAACTGCTCGGAATGAGCGGATGCGCCGACGGCCTCGGTCTGCAGCGCACTGGCTGAGTTGGAGGTGGCCGAACCAGAGGCAGATAAATCACCTGTGGTGGCATTGATCTGAGCAGTGCCGACAGCGGCCCCGAGTAAGCCTGGGTCACCTAACGCACCGCTGAGTTCTGCCGAAACCAGCAGATCACCATCAATAATCAGGTTCTCGCCATCAAAAGCAGGAATGACACCAGCGATGTCAAACAGCACAGCGCCTGTCGTTAGCAGGTCTTGCACAAAGAACCCTGTTGCCCCGGTCGTCTCATCTATCCGGTTAGGGTCAAAGCTGATGGAGAAGTTACCTACGGCTAGCTCAGCTTCGGTACCGCCATTAAAGACGACGCCACCCGTATGCTCGATAGAGCCACCTAACAGGGTGAAGCCTTCTTCGTTATCACTAAACGCGAAATCTGTTTCTGGGGTGATGTTGAAGCCAACCAAGAAGCTTTCTGATGCAGGCTCTTCTACTTCGCCTACGGTACCGGTCAGTTCCAGGCCAACGGCACTCAGCGCATCAACATCCAAAAAGACGCTCGTAACGCCCGCTTCCACCATGGCATCACTGGCAGAGGTATCACCGGGCTCGGTCATCGGATCTTCGCTGGGCTCGGTCATCGGATCTTCGCTGGGTACGCCAGGAACCTCACCAGCTCCGGGTGTCGGTGCTTCGCTCGGCTCGGCAGGAGCACCACCGGCCTCAGTGGTGGGCATAGGACTCGACTTAGCCGACTGCACCTGGCTAGGTTGGGCTTGTCCTGGCAAAGATATGGTCGCAGCGATCGCGATCGTCGTAGCACTCAAAAGTGTAGTTAGTGGACTGAATTGCATATTGAAACCTCGGTATGTTCATTACTCTGTCTCAATGAAAGCCAACTAAGTCCAGAGACAAGTCTAGACTTGCCTACGCTGACAGCTAGAACTATCAGGTGGGCAACATTGAGAAATGGTCGCTCATGCATACCTGCATTGCTTGCAGCACAGGTCATAGGGTGAGTTGCCATTTCCTGCAGACTGGAAGTTGCCGTTGGCGAACTTCTAGATAGATACGGTGTCCTCCGCCAAATGGATTAAAAAAAAATAGAAAATTTTTCGGGCGCACACCAGCAGATGTTTTAACTAGCAGGTACCCGTTTAAGTGAAGAAATTCTAGTGGTGTAGGGAATTCAGAGCTAGAACGCTCTACGCCAGTGACTTCTGGCTTCTAACTCCATCAAAATTTCACAGTTCAAGTTGACAACCCCAACTATTGCCTAATAGCAATCCAACTGGTGGGATATTCCGTACTTGATATAAAGTGAGGCTGAACTATGATTTCCAACTTAAGTTGACGGTTTTGCTAGATATTTATGGACTCGAGGACAGGTGCTGCCCACTTTGCTTGGATGCTTGATGCAACAGACACCGCCTTATTAGAGGCCATGCAGGGCGGACAGGTTGAAGCATTACGAGAGATTTATCGTCGGTACGGTCGATGTGTGTACTCGCTAGCGTTGAAGATTCTGAATATACCCGAAGAGGCGGAGGACTTAACTCAAGACATCTTTATAAAATTTTGGCAGAAGAATAGTTATAGTGCAGATCGTGGATCCTTAGGAACGTATCTGACGCTAGTGACGCGATCGCGCGCTATTGATCGAGTTCGGTCGCGCGGAGCTCGCAATCGTTTGATGCAGCGATGGGATACCGCGAATATGGCTGCCTCTGCCAGCAATGTTCCGCTGGAGCAGGCCACATTAGGTGAGCAGGCCCAGCGGGTGCGGCAGGCATTGAATGAACTAGCCCCTGTAGAAAAAGAAGTCCTAGAAATCGCCTACTACGAGGGACTCAGTCAATCGCAAATTGCTCAGAAGCTCAATATTCCTCTGGGAACTGTAAAATCCCGTTCCCGCCAAGCTCTAAGAAAACTTAGACTCAAACTAGAGGATTTAACTTAGTAACTCTTTTCTACATAAACCACTGCTCTAGATCCGATGACGCGCTCTGAACTTCCTGACAAATGGCATGACTTAATAACTGGCTATGTGCTGGGAAATTTAACTCCAGCCGAACAGTCACAGCTGGAACAGCTGCTACACAACCATCCTGAACTTAAGGAAGAAGTACTGATTTATGAAAGGACGCTGGCCCAGATACCCCAAGCGTTGCCTGCTCAGCCGCTGCCTGCCAATCTAGAAGACAAGATTCTACAAAATTTGCATACTTCCGAGGTCGTCAATTTTCAACCACCTACCATCCAACCGACATCGCATCGTCGATACTGGTGGGGTTTGGGAGCTGCGATCGCGGCAGGATGTGTGTTAGCCATGGGATGGGATAACTATCGGCTCCGACAATCCCTGACGGCTAGGCAGCAGGACCTTGTGTTAGCGAACCAAGTCATTCAACAGCTGCAGCAAAACCAGCAGCAGACAGAAACTGTGCTAACCAGTCTAAGGATCCCCAACAAAGCTGTCTATTCGCTACAGGGTATTGGTGAACTGGCTAGTGCATCTGGTAGTGTGGTGACGCTTATGGAAGAAAACCGTGCCATTTTAATTCCCCATAATTTGCCAACACTGCCACCTGAGCAAATCTATCGCTTTTGGGCTGCGATCGAAACAGAGACTTCAGAATCTTCCATCGTCTACTGTGGACAGTTCAACACAAATGAGAACGACACTGTTCAATGGGCGCTCCCTGAACCTGACTGTGGAATACGTGCCAGTCAGGTTTTAATCACGGTCGATCCCGTTACTGCTTCTACAGAATCGGGCGGCGAACTGGTCATGCAAAGTCCGCCATCGCAGGGATGATACCAATTTGCGATTTTGGACGTTGAACCTATCGGCAAACAAATGACGCCATACACTGAGAGTTGCTTAGGTTGGAATCGGGTTATTTCTGACACTGGTGCGACAATCGTCGTTACCATTAGCGAATGAGACAAACGCGAATAGCCTCATAACAATGCGTTGCACCGGAGTGACATCGACGCGTTTTTGAACTCGGAAGTCGTCCGTCACCGCTCGGTGAATGCAGTCTTTAGGGGTTGTGGTTTAACTTGCATAAATCACTTCATGGTCGATGTCTTTCCTGGTTATTGATTATGGGTGTTCTAATTCTTGGAGCCGGAATTGCCGGATTGTTTGCGGGTGTGGTTACGATCGCCATATCCATCGTAGCTATGCTGATTTGTCGCTCAAAGTGGAATAGGGGACCTTGGTTGATTTTTACCGCGCTAGGGATCGTTGGTGTGGGCCTGATTGGATATTCTGGTTTCTTGAGTATTTCTGAACCTCAGCAGGGGCTCCGACGGCTGAGGACTATGAAAGCGCCATGTTTAGTATATTTCTGCTTGGCTTTTCGCCGGGTGGACTTTCATTGGGTTTGGTCAGTCTATTTTTCAGGAAATGAAGTCCTGGGCTAACAAGGCGCTGGAATGGAAAAATCCTCATGGGTGATTCCGCAGTGGGAATGGGTTGAAAGAGAAAAGGATTACTGAAGCATTTAGGACATTCCCTCAATGGGCGCGAAGCCTTGCCGCTGAATGTTCTCCGTTACAGTACGGGGCTCTAGAAACTGCAGCAGATAATCGGGGCCTCCTGCTTTGGAACCCACACCTGATAGCTTGAACCCGCCAAAGGGTTGCCGCGACACAATCGCCCCGGTGATGCTGCGATTGATATAGAGATTCCCCACCTCAAAATCTGTTTTGGCTTGCTCGATATGGGAAGGAGTACGGGAATAGAGGCCACCCGTGAGGGCATAGCGGGTGTTGTTGGCGATCGCCATTGCCTGCTCAAAGGTTTCAGCTTTCATTACTGACAGCACGGGGCCAAAAATCTCTTCCTGAGCTAGGGAGCCTTGCGGGTCAACATCGGTGAAAATCACTGGAGCGACAAAGTAGCCCAGTTCCGGGGCAGGTAGCTCCAGAGCGAGAGTGGCTTCAGTTTTACCTTGGGCAATGGTCTGACGAATGCGCTCCTGGGCCGCGGCATCGATAACAGGTCCAACCTTGGTACTGGGGTCAGTAGCAACCCCAACATTCAGGGATTTCGTCGCCTCCACCAGTCGCTTGACAAAGGTATCGTATACAGAGTCCAGCACCACCACGCGAGAGCAGGCTGAACATTTCTGACCGCTGTAGCCAAAGGCCGAATAGACCACTCCCTGTACCGCCTGATCCAGATCAGCGCTTTCATCCACAATAATGGCGTTTTTGCCCCCCATCTCGGCCACCACACGCTTCAGATGTCGCTGCCCCGGCTGCAGGATGGCGGCATCGGCGTAGATTTGACAGCCGACTTCCTGCGATCCAGTGAACACAATCATGTGTACGTCCGGATGCCTGACTAGGTGCGCGCCCACAGTGGAGCCTCGACCGGGAACGTATTGGAAAACGCCTTTGGGAATGCCCGCTTCAACCAAGATTTCGCTCAGCTTCGCGGCGATCACCGCAGTTGTAGCAGCGGGCTTGAGAAGAACGCAGTTACCCGTAACTAGCCCCGCCACCGTCATCCCGGTGGGACTCGCGAGGGGGAAGTTCCAGGGGGAGATGACCAACACAATGCCTTTAGGACGGTAGAAGTAGCGATCGCTCTCCCCTGCCACGTCATAATCAACTTCGGCATCCAGGCGCTCCATCTCGGCTGCATAGTACCGACAGAAATCGGCAGCTTCTGAGACTTCGGCATCAGCCTGCTGCAGGGGTTTACCGCCTTCAAACACCATCCAAGCATTCAGTTCATGGCGTCGGGCTTCTAGTAAGTCTGCTGCCCGCCGCAGGATAGCGGCCCGTTCCGAAGCAGCAGTGTTCTTCCAGGTTTGGAAGGCGGTCTTGGCGGCTGCGATCGCCTGCTCCGCCTGCTCAATATCTACCTGTCCAACGATCCCCACGACCTCAGTCGGGTCAGAAGGATTCACTGACTGCAGTGTGTTCTCCGTCTGGACCAATTCGCCATTAATCAGAGGCGAATAGTGTTGTCCCAACTGCTGTTTGATAGCGGCTAGGGCGGTAGTGGCCTTGTCTCGTAAAAGTGCGATCGCATAGTCCGTATCTGCCACCGGATGGAACGGTAGACGGCTCGCTTCAGGTTTCACCTCACTACCATCCGCATCGCCCTCACCCCAAGTCGGGGGTGCTAGTAGATCTTCAACAGAGACTTCTGCCACACTTTGACGCAAGAAGGAGCTATTGGCGGTATTTTCCAATAGGCGTCGAATCAGGTACGCCATGCCGGGGATCAACTCACCGTAAGGACAGTAAACCCGTACACGATGACCGCGTTTGGCTATAGCTACAGCCAGCTTGTCAGCCATGCCATAAAGCACCTGAAATTCCACATGCCGTTGGGGAATCTTAAGCGCTTCAGTGATTGCCAGAGCCAGCGCTTGCGAGCGTACGTTATGGCTACCAATGGCGGCGTAGAGATACTCGTGATTTTCGAGGAGCAAGCGCGTCATACGCTCAAAGTTGGCATCCGTCGAGGATTTCGCGTTGTAGACGGGGGTAGACCAGTGATTTTGGCGAGCCGTGATCGTTTCCTGATCCCAATAGGCTCCCTTGACCAGCCGTACTGTGACAGGCTTACCTCGCTGCTTGGCCCAGTCGATCAGGTCCTTGAGGTCTTGATAGCTGTCGCGGAGGTAAGCCTGCAGCGTCACGCCGATATCTGTGCGATCGCGAAATTCGTCTTCCATCAGCAACTGTTTCAGCGCTGCTAGCGTCGCCTCTTTGTAGCGGTACTGCTCCATATCAAAATGAACTGCAGCACCGACTTCCTGTGCGTGGCGGAGCAGGCGGCGGATGCGATCGCTCACTTTCGCCTGGGAACCCTCGACATCCAAGGGATCAAACTGGGAGTAGAACGCCGTCAGTTTGACAGACACCTGAACTTTGGAAAGGGCCGCGCCATCAGCTTGATCA
>JBCBJE010000337.1:0-6165 GCA_038523735.1 Cyanobacteria bacterium J06626_18
AGAACAAACGACGAACCAACAACCCAACAAACAATAACCCTCTTACCTTTTCCCTACTTACCCTTTTCGTTATGCTATTAGGGCTTTGCTTCAAGATCGCGCAGCCAAACATCGGTGTTTGGCCCTTCATGGATTGTGCGGTCCTAGATGATTGAAAACCGTAGCCGTAAACGCAAGGGTTAACTCTATGACTGCAACTCAAGTTCGCATTCAACACGACATCAAAGATATTGCCTTAGCTGCCCAAGGAAAGCAGCGCATCGAATGGGCTGGGCGTGAGATGCCCGTGCTGCGCCAGATTCAAGACCGGTTTGCCCAGGAAAAACCCCTGGCTGGGATTCGGATTTCTGCCTGCTGTCACGTCACCACTGAGACCGCTCATCTGGCGATCGCACTCAAAAACGGTGGTGCCGATGCCGTCCTGATTGCCAGCAACCCGCTCTCAACCCAGGACGACGTCGCAGCTAGTTTGGTAGCTGACTATGGAATTCCGGTTTATGCGATCAAAGGCGAAGACAACGATACTTACCACCGTCATGTGGAAACGGCTTTAGATCACCGCCCCAACATCATCATCGATGATGGTAGCGACGTGGTGGCTACGATGGTGAAAGAGCGCCAAGAGCAACTATCGGATCTCATTGGAACCACTGAAGAGACGACTACTGGCATTGTGCGCCTACGGGCCATGTTTAACGACGGTGTGCTGACCTTCCCAGCGATGAACGTCAACGATGCCGACACCAAGCATTTCTTCGATAACCGCTACGGTACGGGGCAATCAACCCTGGATGGCATTATTCGAGCTACGAACATGCTGTTGGCTGGTAAAACGGTCGTCGTTGCGGGCTATGGCTGGTGCGGTAAGGGTACAGCACTGCGCGCTCGCGGACTTGGTGCCAACATTATCGTGACGGAAATTGATCCGACCCGCGCGATCGAGGCTGTAATGGACGGTTTCCGCGTCATGCCCATGGAGCAAGCAGCACCTCAAGGTGACATATTCATCACAGTGACGGGCAACAAGCACGTCATTCGTCGAGAGCACTTTGAAGCTATGAAGGATGGTGCGCTCGTCTGCAACTCCGGTCACTTCGACATTGAGATTGACCTCAAGTCGCTCAAAGAAATGGCGCAGGAAGTGAAGCAGGTCCGCAACTTTACCGAGCAATACGTGTTGACTAATAAGTCCATCATCGTGTTGGGTGAAGGCCGTTTGGTAAACCTAGCCGCCGCTGAGGGACACCCCAGTGCCGTGATGGACATGAGCTTCGCCAACCAAGCCTTGGCCTGCGAATACCTTGTGAAGAACAATGGTTCGCTAGAACCCGGCATGCATTCCATTCCCGAAGCGGTTGATAAGGAGATCGCCCGCCTGAAGCTGCAAGCCATGGGTATTGCGATCGACTCCCTAACGGCTGAGCAACAGATCTACATCAACTCCTGGACAGTGGGAACTTAGTTAAGAGTAGAAGGGTAGATGGGTAGATGGGTAGATGGGTAGTAGGTGGTGAGTAGTGGGTAATGGGGAATGGAGTTGTCCTTTGTCCTTTCACCTCTACTCTTTCTTCCCCTATTCCCTGCTCGTCTACTCCATCATTCCTGTTAACACCTTCTACTCTCTACCCTCAACCCTCTACTCCCCCACCGGGAGACGTTTTTGTGATCGCGCTCCACAATAGAGGCAGATATGCTGTGAGGTAGGGCTAGTGCAGCACTGGAAAAGGCGGAGATTATTTGTGTTGACGGCGGTGCTGGGGGCGATCGCGGGGGTAGCCACTTTACATAAAGTTCTGTCTCAACTGTCGATTCCGTCATTAGCCGCCTCACCTCTGAGCGAGGCGAGCAGTCGTGAGCTAGCGCAAAGCCTCCATCAGACGCGATTTACCACTTTTCTGGTTACTGCGGGTGGGGGCGCGCCGAGCTACAACGAAATTGCCCTAGAGAAGAATGTTCGCTACTTTCAGCGGACGCTGGAATATATGGGCTGGGATCCTGCGACCACAACGACCTTTTTCGCCAATGGTTTAGATGGTCGGCCCACGGTACGCTACATCGATTTACTGGGTCGCGAACAATTTAAGGTGCCCAATATTGAGAATTTGACTGGAGCGGCAACGCGATCAAACGTTGAGGATTGGTTGCAAAGCTATCCCCAAACCGAGCAAGGAGCATCGGACTGTCCCGCATTCTTCTACTTCACAGGACATGGTTTACTCAACCGCAGTGATCCTGACAACAACAATTTGATTCTTTGGGACGAGGAGCTCCTATCAGTACAGTCCCTCGCCGAAATGCTGGACCAATGGCCAGCGGAAATTCCATTTGTCACGATGATGGCGCAGTGCTTCTCCGGGTCTTTTGCCAACCTGATTTACGAAGGGGGTGACCCCGATCAGCCGGTTGCGCTTCAGACCCGCTGTGGGTTTTTCGCGACGGTGAAGACCCGTCCCTCGGTTGGTTGTACACCCCTCGTTAATGAAGCTGATTACCGGGACTACAGCTCTAGCTTTTTCGCTGGGTTGAGTGGACGCGATCGCCTCGGCGACCCCGTTGATTCAGCCGACTACAACACAGACGATCAGGTATCTTTCGCCGAGGCCCATGCCTTCGCCAAAGTAGACGGCGAGACTCCAGACTGGCCCATCTCTACTTCTGAGGCTTGGCTACAGCAGCAGGCATCCGAAGCCCAAACCGAAGCCATTCTGGCAACCCCCATGCAAGACCTCCTAGCCCAAGCGCGCCCCGAGCAGCAATACGTCATCGAAGCCCTGGCCCAAAAACTGCAATACGACCTTCAAGAACCCTTTGAAGCCTTACCCACTCCCCAAAAGCGCTTAATCGGCGGCCCTGATCAGGAGGTGCTTACGGCTTACCAGATGCGCTTACAGATGGAACTTATCAACATTGGCATGGAGGCCAGCCTACGCGATACAGGCGATGAAAACGCGATCGCAACGTTGGATAAGCTGCTGGCCTGTGAAGCCGGGAGTTGGGAATAGGGGAGTGATGGGGTGAGGGAGTAAGGGAGAGTCAAGTAGCCAATTACCGATTACCAGCCACCAACCATCAACCGTCGACGGAGAGCGAAGAACCAAGAACCTTTAACTAAAGCTTCTCCAAATACTTCAATAGGTCAGCCATGTCTTGCGGTTCAGGCTGGAATTGGGGCATAGGAGGAGTCTTGCCGCTGACAACTTGGTCAATTAGCTGGGTTTTTGATTTGCGCGCTGAGACGCCCACTAAGCTAGGGCCGACCGCTCCTTTCGCTTCAAGCCCATGGCAAACGGCACAGTTGGCTTGAAAAATCTCCTGTCCACGAATGCCATTCCCGTTGAGAGACAACACTTCATGAGTGTAAGGATCAGACGCTTGGACATAGCGGATAGCAGCACTCATCGCTAGAGCGATCGCACCGATCAGCGCCATCGTAAACAAGAAGCGTTGGGGGGCAAAGCGCTGCTCAGCAAACTTCTCTTTAAAGGTGTTCTCAGCCAAAGTGGGATGTTAAATTGCGTTTCATTATTAACATAGCTTAAAGATATCTCAGGAAGTCTGACAAGACACCTTGATTTAAGCTTTTGTCTCCCACGCGGCTAAATTAACAACAGGATTGGTAACGCGGTCGCTCACTACCCGGCGAAGATGAGATAATAAAGGTCACTTAACTTATACTGCTGTGATGAAAAGGAGAATCTAACGTGGTTGAGCCTCTCTTGAGTGGAATTGTTCTGGGTCTGATCCCGGTAACTCTGGCAGGACTGTTTGTAGCAGCTTACATGCAGTATCGCCGGGGCAACCAGCTGGATATTTGAGACATCCCTTTAATCCAGCAAAGGCATAAAAACATGGCTATGAGATAGCTCTCCGGAACTTTTGGGGTCTTATGATACAGCAGGTTCTCCGGCGTCTGGCTGTCTTAACCTGACTGGCAAAGCCATGAACTACATTCATAGATTGTTTGCTAAGGCTCCATCCGGGGCCTTTTTGTTTTAGGCGTAGCCAACGCTCACTCCAGCATCTGCCGCCACCCCTGCAATGCCAGTCGTGCCGTCCCAAACGAAGCTTCTGTCGATTCTGCCAACACTATGGGGGCAGACAAGTAGCGCTGTCGAATCGTTGTCCATGTGGGGTTGTGGGCACCACCTCCGGCGGCATAAATTTTTCGGGGGAAGGGTGCTCCTAGGGTTTGCAGCAACTGATAACCCTCTGCTTCGATGCGCGCGATTCCTTCCAAAAGACCGTAAAGGAACTGTTCGGGTGCTGCTGGGCGAGGCGTTAGTCGAGGTTGGAAGGCCGGATCATTAACTGGAAAACGTTCACCGGGTTTAGTCAACGGATAGTAGTTGAGTCCTGAAGGGCGATCGCTGACAATCTTCGAACTCAGCTCCCGCAATTCCTCATCCGTGAAATAGTGCTTGAGAACATTTCCCCCTGTGTTGGAGGCTCCCCCAACTAGCCACAAATCGCCAAGACGATGGCTATAAATGCCGTAGCGCTCATCATCCACACGGGTTTCACTCAGAAGTTTGAGGACAAGGGTTGATCCTAGTGAGGTGACAGCTTCGCCTAGCAAATTAGCACCACTGGCCAGAAATGCAGCGATGCTGTCGGTCGTGCCGGCAATAATGGCGCAACTGGTAGGGATGTTGTAGCGCTTGCTGGCGCTCTCACAAACCAGACCTAAGGGGCTTCCAGGAGCCTGAACTTGGGGCAACAAGTCGGCGATGCCCAAATCAGACATCGCTTCTGGATACTGCAAGCGACCGACGTCATAGCCTAACTTCAGGGCATTGTGATAATCACTCAGTCCTGCCTGTCCATGTAGCTGGAAGGCAAGCCAATCAGCCTGATGCATCAGATAGCGGGCGCGATCCAATAGTGCAGGAGTCAACGTCGCCTGCCACCAGAGCAATTTCACTAGGCTCGACGTAGCGCTTAGGGTAGGGCTCCCTGCCGGTACTAGCCCTTTTATGCGAGTGCGATACTCTTGACCACAATCATCGTTGTACAGCAGGGGATTGGTCAGGGGCTGTCCGGCAGCATCACAGAGGAGAACGGTAGCGGAGGTACCGTTGATTGCGATCGCCCTCAAAGCCTGACAAACTGCGGTAGGTAAAAGCTGGAACAGCTGGGCCAGAGTATTGAGCCACAGGTTGCTCCAGTTTGGTTGGCGCGAAAGACTGTATGGGACTTGAGCTTGGGCTACGATGCCTTCAGTCGTATCAATAACCGTTATGCGAGCTCCCGAGGTGCCAAAATCACATCCTGCTGCGTAGGTCATAAGGAATGAGTGATGTATTGGGTAGGGACTTGCAATGCCAAACCTATTACGTAATCAAAATGACAACGAAAACGGGGCACCCACAGGGCACCCCGTTTTCAACGCTCTCAATCCAGCATGGGGCGTTACTAACTACACACTGACTTCGCTAATTTCTCTGAGCATGTGGTCGAAGGGCTCATCGACAAAAGCTGTATTCGAAATGCCCGCTTCGGCTGCTTTCGCCTTAATCATGCCCTTCATAATCTGAATGCCGACTACCGTAGGTGCGATAGGCACTCCCAGAGAATTGTAGGTTTCTCGCAGACCCTGCAAAACACGCTCATCTAACACACCAGGATCACCTGCAACCATAGCGTAGCTGCCATAGCGCAAGTAGTAGTCCATATCGCGCAAACAAGCTGCATAGCGACGAGTGGTGTAAGCGTTTCCACCTGGGCGTAGCAGCTCAGGTACCGTTTCAAATAGCCTACTGCTTGCACCTTTGACAATCTCAGCCGCATTAGCGCTAATCATAGTGGCTACTTGAACTCGTGCTGCTCCAGTATCGAAATACGTCTTTAGAGAATCTAAAGCAGTTTCGTCCAGGTAGCGGCCTGTTGAATCGTAGCTCCGAATTAAAGTCGTGACAGCATCCCGCATGAACGTTTTTCTCCCAATCAATCTTACGGAGTCCCCAAACCCATCGAGAAATATTCGGCTGAGAACTGCGATCGCGTCTTCAGACAAAATTCACCAGTTCGCCCTTAGCCTCTGCACCGCAGCACATCCTCAGGCGAAACGCCAAGCCGCTTTACTGGTCAATTCTTGAATAGTCCAGACGCAAGTCTACCACGCAGCTTCAGACGACAGGCTATCTAAATGAGAAAGATGAAGCACAG
>JBCBJE010000338.1:0-6140 GCA_038523735.1 Cyanobacteria bacterium J06626_18
AAAAATAGAGCCAGACTGAACCGCAAAAAAAGCAATGTCTTCAAAAGTAGGTTCGGTTTCCCATGAGAGAAGTTCGATGCCGGTGAGGACCGATCCTTCCGGTACAACAAACGAAAAATAGTCGGGGTCGGGAGCTTCTGTTCCAGCGTTAAAAACAGCATCCAGAACATTGCTACCAGGCAACAACTCACCGAGCGAAGTGGGAGCCAGCTCCTCGTTGGATAGATCACCATCGGTCGCTTCATTCCATAAAGCAGCCGCTTGGCCGGGGGCGGCCAGGCTGAGCATGGCAACAGTGGTGGTTAAGAGGGCAGAACCAAGAAAAAGGGTAGAGTGCATGGGTAAATACCGTTTGGTACGAGAGAAACTTATCCAGCAACCTAAGCAAATATACGGAGGTGTGGACACATTTAAATCTGGCCCTTACAACAACCAGTCACACTCCCAGTAACCCTCAAATCAGGTACAGATATCTCAGGTAGGTATATTGCTAGACTGGCGAGTCGATCAAACCGGGGTGCTCCTGCGGTCTCGGCCCAGAGGTTGGCCAATGGAAGCGGCGATCGCCTTCGGTAATAGGGCGATCATTAATGCTGGCTTCGCGGCGTCGCATCAGGCCGTTTTCGTCGAACTCCCAGTTCTCATTGCCATAGGCGCGATACCACTGCCCAGCATCATCGTGCCATTCGTATTGGAAACGAACAGCGATACGGTTTTCACCAAAGGCCCACATTTCCTTTACCAGGCGATAGTCCAGTTCTTTGTCCCACTTGCGACGGAGAAAGGCCCGAATGGCTTCACGCCCTTGAAAAATTTCGGCCCGATTACGCCAATGACTATCTTCGGTGTAGGCCATCGCAACTCGATCCGGATCGCGGCTATTCCAAGCATCTTCAGCCATACGAACCTTTTTGATGGCGATGTCACGATCAAACGGAGGAACCAGTTTTGGAGGCATTGACATAATGTTTCAGGGTAAACGTTTTGTGGCAGTTGCCTGATAGGGACAGGTCATGCAGCTTCAACATGAAAAATCCTTTGCATAGTAAATGCCTTCTCGTTATTGATGGGTACGTTCACAGGCTAAAGGTACACACAGATGATGTGCGCCCCTGCAGTTGAGACTTAGCCAATTGACAGGGGTATCGAGTCATGACTCGATACCCCCATGGGACTATCCCAAAATGACACCCGATAAAAAGGCCCCACCAATCCCAGCTAGGGTAAACCCTGCAAAACGGAGGTTAAGCGCACCACTCTCGCTCCCAACCCCCAAACGTCTGGCAATCGTGTAGGCTCCAATCGCAACCAGCGCCTGAATAAATGCAAACCCAACTAGATACGCGATCGTAGGCGCCATTTCAGCACCGACGATCGCTTCACCGTAGGCGTAGCCGTGAAATAGCCCCGCTAACGCGCCCAAGCCCACGACAACACCCGTATGAGGCTGCTGCTTCAGTGCCAGAAGCATGCCAAACACCAATACCGATGCCGAGATGAAGAACTCAGGAGCAGGCAGATCCAGCACCATGAGGTGAATGCCAGTACCTGCCAGAGACGCCAGAACAAAAGCGATGGGAATGCTGAGTCCCCGCCCCATGACAGCTGCTAACAATCCTGCGGTAATAACAAAGACTAAATGGTCGAGGCCGATGACTGGGTGCCCCATACCAGACAGTAGCCCTTGCATCGGGTTGGATGGGGTTTGACCGCCGAAGGGGTGGTGAGCCAGCGCCGGCAGCGAAGCAATCATCAGCCCTACCGTACCAACCAGCCCTATCGTGGCAATTCGCAAGGTAGTTAATTTGAGCGCTTGAACAGAGCGGGGTTTAAACATCTGCGTCCTCTTAGCAAGTGATGAACAGGGAGAGTTGAAACAGCAATCAGGGCTTTACCACTTCTTGTAGGGTAGGAATTTGCCACACATGATGATTTTGACGCGATCGCCCTTGGGATCTTCTTCCTTCTCAACATCGATGGTGAAGTCGATCGCGCTCATAATGCCGTCGCCGAACTTCTCGTGTACCACAGTTTTGACGGGCATTCCATAAACCTGCATGATTTCGTAAAAGCGATAGATCAGGGGATCGGTGGGGATCACGGGCTCCAAAGACCCTTTCACTGGACACTCCATTAGCGCCTCAATAAACGATGCATCGGCCCCAATAGCCTCGACAATCTTGGTCGCTTCTTCCTTCGATGCACTCGCCTGTCGATAAATCACCGACGCGATCCACACCTCATCGCAGCCCACTTTGGCTTCCAGGTCAGCGAAGGATAATCCTGCTGCTTTCTTAGCGGCCAGCAGCTTTTCGGTTACTTCGGAAATTGCCATTTTTTGACTCCTCGTAGATACGTTTGATCAAATGCGCTCTGGGATTTTTGTCCTTGGTTCTTGGCAGGTAGCTCGTAGTTCATGGTTGGTAATTAGTTCAAGATTCAAGGTTTAGGGTTGAAGGTTCTCCTAACCCTTTTACCCTTTACCTTTTACCCCTTCCCCAATCACTCCCCTACTCCATAACCCATCCACCCTGCTACCCATCCACCCTGCTACTCCTAACGGCCTATCCTCGCTTCCTCGACGGCCCTCGTTTCCCTAAACAAATGGCTTTCCATTTCAGCCTTTAAATCGTGATAAGCGGGGTGTTGGTCGATGGTTTCCCGGTTGCGGGGTCGAGGAAAGGGCACTTCGAGAATTTCGTCGATGCGGGCAGCAGGTCCGCGGGTCATCATGACGATGCGATCGGAGAGCAGGAGGGCTTCCTCGATGCTGTGGGTGATCATGATGACGGTTTTGCGCTGCTGCTCCCAGATGCGTTCAACCTCTTCTTGCAGGAAGCCGCGGGTGAGGGCATCCAGCGCGCCGAAGGGCTCATCCATCAGCAAAATTTGGGGACTGATGGCCAAAGCACGGGCAATACCCACCCGCTGACGCATGCCGCCGGAGAGTTCATGAGGGTGCTTTTTCTCGGCTCCAGTCAGGCCCACCAGCTGAATGTGCTCTTTAATGTTGCGCTGCATTTGCTTGGGTGAGAGTCTTGGGTAGACCGTTTCAACGGCAAATCGAATGTTTTCTTCCACCGTCATCCAGGGCATGAGGGCATAGTTTTGGAAGACCATGCCGCGATCGGGCCCCGGCCCCGTAATCGGCACACCGTTCAGCAAAATCTCGCCAGCTGTCGCCGGCGAAAGACCCGCCACCATATTCAACAGCGTCGATTTACCGCAGCCTGATGGACCAATGATGGTGACAAACGTGTTGGGCTCAATCTCCAGACTGATGTCCTCGATCGCCAAAAAGTCCGTTGAAGTTCTGCCCGTCACCTTGCTAAAGAGATCCTTCTTGCCATGAAAGACCTTAGTGACGTTGCGGACAGAGAGTTGAGCCGAAGGAGAGAAGGTATCCGCCGGGGCGACGTTGTTCACAGGGGCAACACTCACGAGTTTCGACCAAATGCGACAAATCTTTCGATGGCAGCGAAGATGCTATCCAAAATCAAACCCACAATGCCAATGATGAAAATAGCCACCAGAATATTCGGGATGTAAAGGTTATTCCATTCATTCCAGATGAAGTAACCTAACCCACTTCCCAGCAACATTTCCGCCGCGACAATAACCAGCCAGGCAATCCCCATGCTGATCCGCAAACCCGCGACAATATTGGGCAGCGCGGCTGGAATAATCACCTTGAAGATGGTGCGGAGCCGCGACGCCCCCAGCGTTTTCGAGACATCTAGATAGTCCTGGCTGACGTTAGCCACACCAAATGTGGTGTTAATCAATGTGGGCCAGATACTGGAGATGAGGATGATAAAAATCCCCGTTATCTCCGAGTTCCTAAAGATGTAAAGCCCCAACGGTAGCCAAGCCAGCGGTGATACTGGTTTCAGCAGTTGGACATAAGGATTGAAGCCTTTTTGGGCGATCGGCGAAATCCCAATCAAAATGCCAAGTGGTACAGCAATCAAAGAAGCCAAAATGTATCCGATCGCCACCCGACGCAGACTAATTAATAGATTCCAGCCAATCCCCAAATCATTCGGTCCATTGTTGAAAAAGGGATGTGTAGTCCACCACCACAACTCTTGAAGAGTTTTGGAAGCAGTCGGCATCCCTTTGGCAAAGATCTCTAACCTTGCCCCCATCTCCCACACCAACAGAAAGGCGATAAGCGATCCGAGGAACAAGAGAAAGGCACGAACATTTTCGTTGAAGAATAGAGACTCGCGCTCGCCTCCATAAAAACGAGTGTTTTCTGCCGATTTAGTCAGCGCCATGTAAGAAACCTCCTGTTGCTAGCGCAATTACACGCCGTATTCGTCGATTTGCTGCTGAATGTAGGCATCAGGATCTGCCGGATCAAAGGTGTCAAACATCAAGGTTTCAGTCCGATAGATTTCGGTCGGCGGTTCTTGTCCCAGCTCTTGAGCTAGCTCGCGGGCTAAGTCAGTCAAGAAAATGTCTTTCCCAACCGTTTCATAACCCTCATCAGGGATGATTTGCTTGGCTCTACCGTCGCCTTGTAGATCCCATCGCACCAGCTGCGACGAAATCCAGTTGGCAAAGCTTTGCCAGGGGTACGGATCAAAGTCAATCCGATCCGGCACGTTTAAGGTGTTGCCGTTACCATCATCAAAGTTGCCTGTTAACACCGCTTCTACAACTTCAACAGGTTGATTGAGAAAAGCTCGCTCGGAGATGGCTTTAGCGATTTCGGGACGATTGTTGGGATCGCGGGCATAGCCAGCAGCTTCAATAATCGACTTATTCAGGGCTCGGAAGGTGTTGGGGTTGGCATCGATCCACTCTTCACTGGCCGCAAATGCACAGCAGGGGTGACCTTCCCACAAATCCTTGGTTAGCAGATGAATGAATCCGGCGCCTTCAAACACCGCACGCTGATTGAAGGGATCGGGCATTAAGTAGGCATCGATCTCACCTGCCACCAGCTGAGCAATGCTATCGGGTGGCGGTACCGGACGAATCTGGACATCCACGTCAGGATCCAGCCCACCAGTTGCCAGGTAATAGCGCAGTAACAAGTTATGCATCGAGTAGGGGAAGGGCACCCCCATAATGAAGCCCTTAAAGTCGGCAGGTCCGTTGACATTCCCCTTGTGACGCTCGGCTACGGTAATGGCCTGACCGTTGATATTCTCGATGCTGGCCAGCTTCACCCCAAAGGAAGCCGAGCCTAAGCCCAAGGTCATGGCAATTGGCATGGGAGCCAGCATGTGATAGGCATCGAGTTCGCCCGCGATCGCCGAATCCCGAACCGCGCCCCAGCTCGGCATCTTCACCACTTCGGCATTGAAGCCATACTTCTCATAGAAGCCCAGCGGTTCCGACATGATGATGGGCGTGGCACAGGTGATCGGAATAAACCCAATCTTGAGATCGGTTTTCTCCAAACCATCCGTGGAAATGGGTTCATCAGGCGTTTCTTCGGCAGCAGGTTCACCGCCACCACCACCGCCGTTGCAGCTAGCTAACGCTACGAGCGCGGCACCGACTGCCATGTTCCGCATGAATTCACGGCGTGTCGTGTTGCTGTTGCGGATGGAGTCCGCAAAGAACAAACCCGCCTGAGGACCGAAAGCAGCCGCAAAGGCATTTTCCAAACCACCGGCTTGCCGACACAGGGCCAAAATGAGTCGCTCGCGATTCGGATCGCCGCGTCCTACTGTCTTCAGGAAAAGCGTCTTCCGCAGTTCGTAAGCATTGACCGAATCAGCCGCCCGTAGCTGATTCTCCTTGTAGATGCCCATACGAACCAAGTCGTCCACCATGTCGACCGGATCCTTAGGCATTGTTTCCATGAATGCCAGATGATCACTGGTGAGGTGCTGCCCCCCACAGATGATGCAAGCCAACTGCAAATCAGACAGCTCGCCGCGATCGCAGTTTAAGTTTCCCCAGCGTTGATTCGTCGAAGTTGTTGATGCAAAAACCATAGACCTAGTCCACCTAAACGCGATCGCCAGCAGTACGCAACGAATTGACGAAAAAATAATGTTGTTCTGTAACTTACCAAGATCGCCTGCAAATCACATTGGATCAATTTTTGAACTTTGTAGGACTTTCTTTTGGAATTAGGGACTGCAGTTAAAATTGGCTCCCGATTTGTCAATTTAGTT
>JBCBJE010000339.1:0-6130 GCA_038523735.1 Cyanobacteria bacterium J06626_18
CCTTTAATTGATTGATCGTTTCCGTGGAGACAAACGGTTGATCGCAGAGAAGAAGCACCGCAGCTTTGATACTATTGAAAGTGCTAATCAAAGCTTGAATTCCGTATCGAATTGAGGAGCCCATGCCGGTTTGCCATTCGTGGTTTTCAACTACTTGGATAGGTAGATTGTTGATCTCAAGACTTATCAAGTCACAGTTTGCTCCTAACACCACGACAACGGGGCTACAATCTGCCGCGATCGCAGTCTCTACTATCCGTCTCAACAGACTCCTTCCCTGATAGGGCAAAAGTTGTTTTGGGGTTCCCATCCGAGTCGATGCGCCAGCAGCTAAAACAATTGCCGCAATCGTTTTCTGCTCAGAAATTGGGTTAGAGGGCTGCATAAATCGGTTTCTGAGATTGTGAAACTGGCTGGTGAATAGGGGCTTGGCGATATTTGAGGAAGCCAGCTTTGTGATGGGTAAGAACGGCTTGAATTTCAGCAATGATTGAGATCGCGATTTCTTCGGGAGTCTCTGCCCCAATGTCAAGTCCAATTGGAGCGTACAAGCGGTTTTTAGGCATATCGATTGAGGTTTCCTGATGCAGGGTTTGTAATAGCCGCTGAGTTCGCTGTCGAGAGCCCAGAATGCCGATATATTTTGCTGGAGACTGCAAGAGTGTTTTGAGAATTTCTACATCATCGTGATAGTTGTGTGTCATCACGACAGCAACGGTATTGTCTGAGATCGCAACCTGCTGACTAACGATATCTCGATGGGTGAGGATAATTTGATCGGCGATCGCAAAGCGCTCTTTTGTGGTCTCAAGTGCCCGGCAGTCGACCATCGTGAGATGCCATCTCAAAGTTTTGGCAAGTTTAGCCAGCGGCACTGCATCTCGGCCTGCGCCAAAGAGGATGAGCTGTGTAGGCGGCTGAATAAATTCAAACAGCACATCCAACTGTCCGAATGAAAACTGGTAGTGGCGATGAGTCGTTTCTTGCTGACTAAGAACAATATAGGCATCTTGAGCGATCGCCTGACGCAACGCTGCATTTGCTAGGGTGTCATCGATTGAGTCGTCAGTATGCAACGTTAGTCGTGCACCGATAGAGACCTGACGATTGCCCTTGACTTGAAATACAGTTGCCAAAACGCCAGGCTGTTGGTGCTCAAAACAGTCTTGTATAAAGGTGAGCGGATGACAAACTAAATCGGTTTTCAAACATTCTACGAGTACTTGTACAGTGCCATTACAGCCTAAGCCAAATCCCCAAAGCAGGTCTTCTTCGGGTGTGGTGTCGTAAGTAATCAAAAACGGATCGTAGGGCGGTGCTTGCTGCTGAATATGGCAGATAATATCGTGCTCTAAACAGCCGCCACTCACCATGCCGGTCATCTTTCCCTGATCAGCAATCAGCATGCGAGCACCGGAGTGGCGATAGGTTGAGCCTTGCGTATGAACAACCGTTGCCAGAAACGTCGGACCCTCGTTTAGCTGGCTGTCCTGATAGGCGTTAAGGATCGCTTGCAAATTGTGGTTCATACGCCCTCCAGCAATTTATCCGGTGTCATTGGCAAATCGCGCAGGCGTTTCCCGGTGGCGTGATAGATCGCATTGGCGATCGCAGCAGAGACCCCATTAATCCCAATCTCGCCAATGCCGCGGACGCCCATCGGGTTGAAGTTAAAATCGGGCTCACCCACAAACGTCACGTCAATGCGAGGAATATCGGCATGGGTAGGATAGTGGTAAGTCGCTAGGTCGTAAACCACGGGGTAGCCAGTGTTAGGGTCAAAGTGTCCCTCCTCCATTAGGGCAGTCCCAATCCCCATGATGACGCCGCCGCGAATTTGACTGGCAGCGGTTTTTGCATTCATGATGCGTCCCGCATTGATGACAGACACCCAGCGCGTGATCTGTACTCGCCCAACGGCCTCATCAACGGTCAGTTCACAAAAGTGTGCTCCCCAGGATTGGAACGAAAATTGCTCGCGTTCTTCTCCGGGCGCGGCTGAGGCCGTTGCCTCAAAGGCAGCTCGTCCTGACTGTTTGAGTTGCTCAGACGCTTGCTGAGCGCTTTGAGCCTGGGCCTGTCTCAGCACGTCTTCGCAGGCGAGTTTAACCGCCGGCATAAGCGAAGCTGTCATCTGCGACCCACCGGCTACACCGCCATCCGGCAGGGTTGAATCCCCAAGTTCGACACGAATCTTATCAACGGGAAGGCCCAAAGTTTCGGCAGCGGTCATGGCAACAACGGTGTAGGCTCCGGTGCCCATATCGTTGCCTGCACTCATGACGTGGGCTGTGCCATCTGGCAACAGGCGAACCTTAGCCGAGGTACTGCCCCGATAGCCAGGAAAGGTGGTGCCTGCCATCCCTAAGCCGACCAGTTTGCCATCGCGAGTGAGCGATCGCACCTGCATAGGACGATCTTGCCAGCCAAACTGTTTTGCACCAATCTCCAAACATTCGGCAAAATACTTGGCCGAAAAGGGAAGTTTCTTCCGCTGATGTTGCTCTGTTTGATTTATCAGACGAAGCTGTATGGGATCGATGTTGAGTGACCAGGCCAACTCATCCACGGCTGATTCCAACGCCCACATGCCAGGACATTCACCGGGTGCTCGCATAAAAGTTGGTGAGCCCACGTTCATGGGGGCAAGTTCCTGAGCCAGGCGCATATTTGGCGTGGCGTACATGACGGGCGTGATAATCGTACAGGCTTCGGGAAAGTTTTCGAGAGGAGAAGTAACAGACCTAGCAGTGTGTTCGATCACCTGCAATTTACCGTCGGCTAACGCGCCCAATCGAAGCGTCTGTTCGGTTTCAGAGCGATGGCCTGTATTCGCGGTCATTTGTCGTCTTGAGACCACAACTTTTAATGGACGATTTAACTCGCGAGCAGCGGCGGCAGAGAGAATGCCATGTGGCCAGGGCAGAAATTTGCAGCCAAATGCACCGCCAATGTAGGTGCTGACGATGCGAACCCGTTCAGTCGGGAGTCCTAGCAAGTCAGCATAGGTTCGCTGTGACATCAAAACAGCTTGGGTAGGCTCGTAAATTGTGACTGTGTCCGGATTTTGCCAATGAGCAATGATGGCGTGTGGCTCCATTGGGGCATGGAGTTCCATGCTAGTGATGTAGACAGCTTCTAACTGGGTCGCTGCGTTCGCCAAAGCAGTCGTGACATCGCCGATATTTTTATCAATCTGTTCATAGGTTAAGTCTTCTCTGAGCCACTGCGGAGCCGGAGCATAGGTGGCTTTATCAGCCTCTACGATGGGGGCTTGAGACTCATACTCGACTTTGACAAGATGCGCCGCCTCTCGTGCTCGTTCAAAGGTATCCGCAACGGCTAGACCAATGATTTGCCCAGCATAATGAACGCGATCGTCTGACAGCGGCAGTCGTGATTCCGAAAGTTGTGAAATGTTTTCGTCTGGGTTAAAGACTTGAGGTGCATTGCGGTGGGTAAAAACTGTGATCACACCGGAGGCTTGCTCTGCCTCGCGCGTATCAATCGAGCGAATGCGCCCGCTAGCAATAGCTGCAGTCACCAAATACCCATGCACTAAATTGGGAATTTGATGCTCTGCACTATAGGTTGCTGTGCCTGTAACTTTGGCCCGTCCATCCTTACGACTGATGGATGCCCCAATCACCTGATTCATACGACACCTCCTCTGTTTGCTGAAACGGCGAGTGCACGACGAATTAATCGCTTTGCCAGATCCACTTTGTATTGATTGCCAGATAAAGGAGCCGCTTCTTGAAGTGTTAAATCTGCGGCTTGCTCAAAGATGGATGGATTGGCAGGCTGATCGATTAGAAACTGTTCTACACTCGTCGCCCGCCAAGGTTTGTGGGCAACCCCACCCAGTGCCAATCGAGCATTGCGAATTTCTCCTCCTGAAACATCCAAGGCCGCTGCTGCTGAGACTAGGGCAAAGGCATATGAAGCGCGATCGCGGAGCTTGAGATAAACCCCTGACCTCGCATAGGCCATTGACGGCAAAATGATGCGAGTAATCAGCTCACCGGGCTCTAAATTCGTATCCCGATGCGGCGTAGCCCCCGGTAAGCGATGAAAATCAACGAATGGAATCTGACGCTGCGCTCGCGGCCCGGCAACTTCGACGACGGCATCTAGGGCGGCTAACGCCACACACATGTCAGAAGGATGCACGGCAACACATTGGTTACTCGCTCCCAAAATGGCATGGAGACGATTAACGCCATCTATGGCCGGACAGCCGGTTCCAGGTTGTCGTTTGTTGCAGGCAAACGCCGTATCGTAGTAGTAAGGGCACCGTGTCCGCTGCATGATGTTGCCGCCGATGGTAGCCATATTACGGATTTGTTGCGAAGCGCCCCTCAAAATCGCTCGCGAAAGCAAAGGATAGTCGCGCCGAATATCCGCATGATCGGCCAACGCTGTATTCGTGACCAGCGCCCCAATCTGTAAGCTACCATCGGGCAGCCGCTCGATTTGCTGCATTTGCAAACGAGAGATATCAATCAGCTGGGAGGGTTCTTCTAGAAAGACTTTTAGCCGGTCTACCAAATTCGTCCCACCGGCAATTACGGTAGCAGTCGGATCTTCGGCGGTGCGTGCGATCGCATCCTGAACGGAGTTCGCTCGAACGTAGGTAAAGTTGTTCATAGCCCGACTTCCGCCGCTTCGTTTGCATTTTCACGAATCTGCATTAAAGCAGCAGGCGAAGGAGGCTGCTGCCCAGCCACTTGTTGGACTGCGGCAACAATCCCGTTGTAAGCGCTACACCGACAAAGGTTGCCGCTTAGCCGCTCGCGGATTTCCACCTCGGACAGGTCGGCTAGCTGAAGTGGATTCGTTAGCTCCGTGGTTACTGCACTCGCACAGCCTCGATTGACCTCATCGAGAAGCGCTACGGTGGCGCAAATCTGTCCAGGCGTACAATAGCCGCACTGAAACCCGTCATTATCCAGAAAGGCCGTTTGAACAGGATGCAGCTCATTTCCCCTAGCTAGACCTTCAATCGTGATGATTTCCTTGCCCTCTTGCATCGCTGCTAGGGCTAAACAAGAATAAATTCGTTGGCCATCAATCAGCACGGTACAGGCTCCGCATTGGCCATGATCGCATCCCTTCTTAGTTCCTGTGAGTCCTAGCCTTTCACGCAGTGCATCGAGTAATGTCACTCGCGGTTCAATATTGAGGGTTTGGGGTTGGCCATTCACCATCAGTGAGATCTGAATCTCGCCGCTGGCTGGAGCCTCTCCTGCAGTCTCTGCTTGAGCATCTGCCGACTGAAGTAATGAGGGAGCTGCGATCGCCCCTCCTGCCGCTGTTAGCACCTGTCCCAAGAAGTTACGTCGCGATCGATTCAATTGAGAACTGTGGCTTGGCTTCTGATCTTCATCCTGCATGTGCGCCTCCGATTTTGGGGTGTCTGAACGGGTTGGACCGAGTTACTTACGAACCAGCACCTCCCGTGCAACAGGATGTAGACTCAAATCCAGCGTCTCATTCGCGGCTCCTAAAAAGCGATACCGTCTCATGAATCATCTGCCTCCAAGTCGCTTAGGGGAATGGTTACGACGCGGAATGTCTCTGGTGGAGTGAGGCTGGGGTCATCCACAATGAGGTGTCGAATTTGCCCCTCGGTGATAGCAACGCTGTCGTCTGTAAGGGTGAGATTAAGTGGCGAATCGATGCCATCAAGGAGCACGTCAACAGTGTGGGGTTCAGGGCTAGAAAGGTCAACGGCCAGCAGTTTGCCATCGCCACTCTCAGCAGCACCTTCGAGCACCAGCAGTCGGCCGTCAGGGGTGAACACTAGCCCGTCTGGGTTTTCGAGAGGCCGGGGTAGATTGATGGGAGTGACTTGGGCTGGCGTTTCATCGGTACCGAGGCTAACCCGCAGCAACGCACCGTCGCTGTAGAGGCCAATAATGAGATCACCGTTGGGTGCAACTGCAATTCCTGCAGGCCCCAGATCGCCAGGGGTCATGAGCGGATCAGCTGCGACGATCTCAAACGGTGCCCCCGGTTCTGATAGATATAGGATGCGATCGCGCTCGCTATCGGTGATAAAAACGCCCCCCTCACCGTTTAACGCAATGTCATTCGCAAAGCCCTCATCTGGCATCGTAGCAGACCA
>JBCBJE010000340.1:0-6120 GCA_038523735.1 Cyanobacteria bacterium J06626_18
AGATCTGGAAACGTTACCTTGTGCTGACGGGGTTCTTTGTGGCGGGGTTCATCAAAGGAGAACACGACGATGGGGTAAACCCGCTGCAGATACTTTTGATAGAGTCTGGCGAAGTAGAAAAACATGCGGCGGGTGAAATCTGCCTCCGAAGATGCCTGAGCTTCGACATGCACTAAGAAGGCCATATCTTCCCCAGCCTGCTTGACTTCCACCAGCAGGTCGATGATCTTCTTGCTGCCTGAGGTTAAGTCAACAAAATATTCCTGTGGCAGGAACCGAATCGAGTTGGGCTCGATTGTGTTCGCCAAATCAGGCAAGAAGAGTTCCAGAAACTCGACAAAGAAAGTGGAAAGGAGTTCTTTGAACAGGCGATCGTGATCGGGCATTGGTGGAAAAGATAGCAAGAAATCAATGTTGGCTTGCACATTCCAAAATTGAGAAACCCAGACATACTGCGTTACAAGTCTTCGCAATAGATAGACTCATGCAGCGTGATCAAGTACTGATTGGTGAAGGTCTAGTAGCGCTGATTGCTGGACGATATCCTGACCACATCCAAATTCCCGGTTGCGGCCCAAGGAAAAACTCCAGTTTCCCAATCGGATGTGATTTAGACGGTAACCTGAGTAAAGGGAAATTGTTTCTTAGTTTCCCCTGCAAGCTCTGCCTATCGCTAATTGTCGGGCGACATAGCATTCTCAAGACTGAAAGCCTCTCTCGAAGTTTATGCAAACATCACTGCGAAGCCGTCAACATCCTCTCATCCGCGAGCTTTCTCAAGATATTGAAAGTATCTGGCAGCTTTGTTTAGAGCTGTCTTCTTACACCATTCCAGAAGATCTAGGGTACATCGAGGGTTGCCTTGAAGACGAAAAGGTGGTAATCGAAAATAGCTGCTATCAGACGCCTCAGTTTCGGAAGCTGCATTTAGAGCTAGCGCAAGTTGGGAATGGTTTGGACATCATGCACTGCGTAATGTTTCCCAACGCTGATTATGACTTGCCTATTTTTGGCGTGGATTTGGTGGGACGGAGCACTGGCACTATCAGCGCGGCTATTGTCGACCTGTCGCCGGTCAGCCGCGATCGCTCCTTACCCACAGCCTATCAGGCTGCTCTTGCTGAACTCCCACACCTTGCCTTCTCTCAACCCCGTGACTTACCTGAGTGGGGAGATATTTTCTCCGACTTTTGTTTGTTTGTTCGGCCTGCCGATGCTGAGGAAGAGGCTTTATTTTTGCAACGGGTGCGTGATTTCTTGACGCTGCACTGTCAAGTAGCCAGGGATTCCCAGCCATTGGTATCGCCTAAGGACATTTTGGATGTTGTTAGTGGGCAGCGAAACTATTGCACTAAGCAACAGCAGAACGATAAAACGCGCCGCATTCTCGAAAAGTCCTTTGGCTCAGAATGGACCGAGCGCTATATGAGCACGATGCTGTTCGATATAGATACGGAGCGCCAAACGAGTGATATCGTCCAAGCCAAGCGAAGATAGCCAGCCAACCCTAGAATATCTGTCAGCACAGCTCAGCAGTCCTAATGTAAAGGATCGCGTATTGGCGATGATCGAGCTGCAGAAAGAAACTATGCCAGCTCAAGTGGCGTATCCCCTCATTCAAAAAGCGCTCAAGGATGAGACGATTCAAGTTCGCGGCATGGCTGCTTTTTCGCTTGGCATCAAGCCAACGTCCGAGAGCCTATCTGAGCTCATCCAAATTTTGGCAACAGACACCGACCATAATGTTCGTGCTATGGCGGCGGGTGCCTTGGGCTATTTGGGCGATCCGGAAGCGCTAAATGCTCTCTGCCATGCTTTCTTTGAAGATACCGATTGGCTGGTTCAGTTTAGTGCAGCAATTTCACTAGGAAATCTGAAGGATCCCCAAGCGATCACTGTTTTGCTGAAAGCTCTGGAGCGCGATCGCCCCCTCCTGCAAGAAGCTGCTGTCATAGCTCTGGGTGAAATTGGAGCTGTCGAACAGGTCCACCGGATTCTTGCCTTCGTATCTTCCTCAGATTGGATGATGCGGAAGCGCGTTGCCGATGCGCTAGGTAACCTAACGTGCCCCCAAAGCCAGTCAGCTCTGCGATATCTCAGCACCGACGTCAATCCTCAGGTTGCTGCAGCGGCTACAGTAGCACTAGAGCGCTTGGAAGCGTCATAGGGTGAGTGCCATAGGTCGTGTCTTTACACTGCGATTCTTGGCGCTCTTTTTCATGACACCCCAGTCACGCTGGGAAGGCTGTGCCCACAGCTGGTGCTCACGGCGAAGCCCTTTCATTTTTCTATTTCCCTCCACCCCCCATAGCCAATTCTCTATTTTCCCTCGACCCTACTCCTCCATCCCTCTGCTTACCCGCTCTTTAAAGTACGCATCAACCTCTGACAAGCAACTATGAACGATCGCTTCCTCATCAGCACGAATCGTCGAGAGATACTGGATGCGGACAGCGATGGATTGCTCCAATTCCTGAATCTCCTGCTCTAGCGCCTGCACTCTATTGTCACTTCCTGCTTGTTCAGATAGAGCTTTGATTTCTTCTTGCAGTGCCGCTTTTTCTAGCGCCTCCAACCTTCGCGCCACCTCAATCTGTTCTGCTATCCCTCCCGCTTTGACCACGCAGTAAATTTCCATCAGCCGCACATACTCTGCCGACTCTCGTGTCTGCGCATCGCTTTGCAGCAGTTCACGGATCAATTCAGGCGTTAAGGGTTGTGTGGCTGGAGTTGTTTTCATGGGTGGTTCTTGGTTCTTGGTTCTTGATTGGTAGATGGATAGTGGTACTTGGTTATTTGGTTATTCGTTGATGGTTAGAGGTTCAAGAAGGTTCAAGGTTCTTCTGCTCGTTACCCGATACCCACTCCCCCACTCCCCCACTCCCTCCGCCCCTATACCCCTTCCCCGACCAGAAAGTTCGGTATCCCCTCCTACAGAGAATTGGATGCTGCTAGCAAACTAAGAGTAGCTGTTAACGCCGGAGCATAGATATGGGGAAAGTTGTTGGTATTGACCTCGGGACTACGAACTCCGTAGTTGCTGTGATGGAAGGGGGCAAGCCTACTGTTATTGCTAATGCAGAAGGGTTTCGGACGACACCTTCTGTTGTAGCCTACGCCAAGAATGGCGATCGCCTAGTTGGGCAGATTGCCAAACGGGGCGCTGTCATGAACACTGACAATACTTTCTACTCAGTTAAGCGCTTCATCGGTCGCCGCTTTGACGAGGTGGGAAATGAGTCCACCGAAGTTGCCTATAAAGTTTTGAACGTTGGCAACAACGTCAAATTGGATTGTCCCCAGGCAGGCAAACAGTTCGCGCCCGAAGAAATTTCGGCACAGGTATTGCGGAAGCTCGCCGACGATGCCAGCAAGTACTTAGGTGAAACCGTTACACAGGCAGTCATCACGGTGCCAGCGTACTTCAACGACTCCCAGCGCCAAGCCACGAAAGACGCGGGTAAGATTGCGGGGCTCGAGGTGCTGCGGATCATAAACGAGCCGACAGCCGCTTCTCTAGCCTATGGATTGGACAAGAAGAGCAACGAAACTATCCTCGTCTTCGACTTGGGTGGTGGTACCTTTGACGTTTCTATCCTGGAAGTCGGCGATGGTGTCTTCGAGGTGTTGTCAACATCTGGTGATACTCATCTAGGTGGTGACGACTTTGACAAGAAGATCGTGGACTACCTGGCCGAGGAGTTTCAGCGCAATGAAGGCATTGATCTCCGCAAGGACAAGCAAGCCCTACAGCGTCTGACGGAAGCAGCTGAGAAAGCCAAGATTGAGCTATCCAGTGCGACTCAGAGTGAAATCAACCTGCCTTTTATCACCGCAACTCAGGATGGCCCCAAACACTTGGAGACCGTCTTGACCCGAGGTAAGTTTGAAGAGTTAGCGTCTGATCTAATTGATCGTTGCCGTGTTCCGGTTGAGCAAGCTCTGAAAGACGCCAAGCTAGGCAAGGAAAGCATCGATGAGGTTGTCCTGGTCGGGGGGTCTACCCGAATTCCTGCAGTTCAGGAACTGGTCAAGAAAGTTCTGGGCAAGGACCCCAACCAGAGCGTAAACCCTGACGAAGTGGTTGCTATTGGTGCAGCGATTCAGGGTGGCGTCCTTGCTGGTGAAGTGAAGGATATTCTGCTGCTGGACGTCACGCCGCTATCCCTCGGGGTTGAGACCCTAGGTGGCGTGATGACTAAGCTCATCCCTCGCAACACTACGGTTCCAACCAAGAAGTCTGAAACCTTCTCCACCGCCGTCGATGGTCAGACAAACGTTGAAATCCACGTGCTCCAGGGTGAGCGGGAAATGTCTACCGATAACAAAAGCTTGGGAACCTTCCGTCTGGATGGTATTCCTCCGGCTCCTCGGGGTGTCCCTCAAATCGAAGTCATCTTTGACATTGACGCCAACGGTATCTTGAGTGTCACAGCTAAGGATA
Source organism: Cyanobacteria bacterium J06626_18 (assembly GCA_038523735.1). GTDB lineage: Bacteria > Cyanobacteriota > Cyanobacteriia > Phormidesmidales > Phormidesmidaceae > SIO1E4. The sequence continues at coordinate 4,445 of JBCBJE010000340.1, forward strand.
AGGGCACTGGCAAAGAGCAATCTATCAGCATCACAGGGGCATCCACCCTAGATGATGCCGAGGTGGATCGCATGGTCAGAGATGCTGAGCAAAACGCGGAAGCTGACAAGGAGCGCCGCGATAAGATCGACGTCAAGAACCAGGCAGATTCTCTTGCATACCAAGCTGAGAAGCAAATCGCTGAGCTGGGTGATAAGGTTCCTGCTGACGAGAAGACTAAGGTCGACGAGCAAATTCAGGCCCTTAAGGATGCCGTTGCGGCTGAGGACTATGACAAGATGAAGTCCTTGACCACTGAACTGCAGCAGGCTCTGTATAGCATCAGCGCTAACCTTTATCAGCAGGCTGGGGGGGATGAAGCAGCTGCAGGCGGGCCTTCTGATGGCCCCACTGATGGCGATGGTGGCGGCGGCGAAGACGTTATCGACGCTGAGTTCACTGAGCCTGAGTCAAAGTAGTCCGCTTGAGATGTCCGTAGGCGTTAGCAGTTGGGGATGCTACTTGCATCCCCTTTCCCCCGCGAGGACACTCAGTTCTTCAGATTGGTGTGACACGAGAGTGACAAACGAGGAATGGCTAGGTCAGTTGCTAGTTGGCTGTCCTTAGCACAAAAGAACTTTTAACATGGCCTAGTGGATTCAGAATGTCTACTAGGTTTTTTTATAAACTCAATGGTCGCTTCAAACCCAGACGCTTCCTGGCCTACACTGTCAAGCTATCTTAAGGGTGTAACATTCATCGGAATACTGCTTGATCTATGTCTCTTGCTCCCCTGAGTTGGCCTGAGCTAGAAGCCCTTACTGACTTCGACATTGACACTGTTAATGGCCCTACAAATTCGCGATCGCGCCTGCGTCTGTTTGGTCAGGATGAATCGGCGGTGCGGGTAACCCTCTATCGCGATAATCACGCCTGGTGCCCCTACTGCCAGAAAGTTTGGCTGTGGTTAGAGGAAAAGCAGATTCCTTACCGCATCGAAAAAGTGACAATGTTTTGCTATGGGAAAAAAGAGGGCTGGTACAAACGCAAAGTGCCCTCAGGGATGCTGCCAGCCTTAGAACTTGATGGTCGCATGATTACCGAGAGTGACGATATTTTGATGGCCCTGGAGCGGGCATTTGGTCCTCTAGAATTTGGCATGCAGGATCCGCGCGTGCTGCCCCTACGACAGCTGGAACGCTTACTGTTTAGAGCTTGGTGCAGTTGGCTCTGCTACCCGACGCGATCGCCCCGGCAAGAGAAATCCAATCGCGAACAGTTCACTGGCGTTGTGGCAAAAGTGGAAGCAGCTCTGAGCAGCACACCCGGCCCCTATTTCCTCGAAACCTTCAGCACTGCCGATGTGGTCTTTACACCCTACGTCGAGCGCATGAATGCGAGCCTTTACTACTACAAGGGCTACTCTTTGCGCGAGGAGAATCCTCGCCTGTCTGCCTGGTTTGACGCGATGGAGACCCGACCTACCTATCGCGGCACCCAAAGCGACTTCCATACCCATGCCCATGATTTACCGCCCCAGATGGGAGGCTGCTACGAAAATAGTGAACCGCAAATGCAGGTAAATAAGGCTCGGGTAGACAACGGTCCTTGGTTCGGCATCCCCGACGTGACGTATCCAGAACCGGAAACCTCGCGGGTCGAGGCACTTCAGCGCGTTATCAAGCACCGCGACAACA
>JBCBJE010000341.1:0-6113 GCA_038523735.1 Cyanobacteria bacterium J06626_18
ATCTCCTAACTCAGCAACTGTTCAAGCTTCTCTTACAGAGAGGGAACTGTTTGGCGGCGAAAGATAGGAGCTTTCCAGGGAGGCATTTCCCTTAGGGCATTAGCATAGCCGTATTACGAAGTCATATCATAAGAAGTATGGTTAATCTAAATTTCCGGTGATGCTCGTGGCTATTTTTCCAACACCGCTGCTAGATGCGAGACGAGCACGACGACAGGAGCAAGCAGAGTTAGAACGGCAGCAGACTTTGGCACGAGCACTCCAATGGCTGTCCCTCAATGGGGAACAGTTCGGTATTTGCAGCGGCTACTTATTTGGCTCAGTAATAAGACCTGGCTATTTTTCTGAGCACTTTGATGTTGATTTAGCAGTAGAAAGCTTAAAGGACGGTGATCCCTTTGGACTGATGAGCTATCTGTCCCTGCATCTCAATTGCGATGTGGATTTAGTCCCGCTCGACCAATGTCACTTTGCTCCGAAAATTCGTAAGACAGGTACGCAATGGAACGTGACCAGATCGCTGGACTAACTGCTGAACTTAGGGCGCAGTTGCGGCTTTTGAGCGAGTGCATCAACGCTTACAAGAGCGTGTCTCGCAGGGACTCGACACGCCCGGCCAGCTTGATAGTGTAGCGTATCAAATACACAACCCTATTGTGCAGCTGAGGACTTGCTGAAACTGACATCTCAAACTTTTGAGAACCGCATCGGAAGTGGTGGTGAATGGCACCGTGCGATGCTACTGCGAATGAGTGAACCTGTGTCTGGCGTTCGTCCAGCACTCCTTTCAGAAGACTTGTTTGATGTAATGAATCGCTTGCGAGGATTTCGTCACTTTGTTCGCCACGCGTACGTGACTGATATTGACCCGGTCCAACTGCAGGCAAATCTAAACCTGGCTTTTAAGCTAACAGAAACATTTCCGCGGAGCGTTCAAAACTTCATTACTCAACTTGACAATGATGCTTAGTCAGCTCCGTTTCCTCGTTCAAACAGTTATATGGTTTGAATTACAGTACTCGGCCTGAAGCAGCGCGCGGTAGATATTGGCCCATACCGGGTGAGCCCAGCCATTGGTCACCATCCACGATACACTGCCCCCGTAAGAACACCTTCTTCACCTTGCCAGTTACTTCGCGTCCTTCAAACAGGGAATAGTCCACTAGCGAATGGTGAGTGCTAGCGCTAAGAACGTGAGGTTCGTTGGGAGCGAAGAGTACCAGGTCGGCGTCACTGCCGATCGCGATCGTCCCTTTTTGTGGAAACAGCCCAAACATCTTGGCTGGCGCGGTAGAGGTCAGCTGCACAAAGCGATTCAGGGTGATGTGTCCGGCTCGGACGCCACCGTCATACAGTAGCGACAGCCTTAGTTCGACTCCCGGTGCGCCATTGGGAATCTTGTTGAAGTTGTCGCGCCCAAACTGTTTTGACTTGAGAATGCCCAGAGGATTTTCGTTGAAGCAAAAAGGACAGTGGTCGGTGGCGACGAGCTGCAGATCATCAAACTTGAGACCGCGCCACAGGGCATGTTGGCACTTGTGAGTCCGCAACGGTGGCGTCATCACGTACTTGGCAGCCTCAAAGCCCGGGCGATCGTATTCGGCCTTATCGAGAAACAGGTAGTGAGGGCAGGTTTCGGCGAAGACATGAAGCCCGCGATCGCGGGCCTCCACCACTGCCTCCAGTGCTTCTTCGGACGACAGGTGAACGATATAGACGGGGATTTCCGCTAGCTCGGCAATGCGAATTACCCGATGCACCGCTTCCCCTTCCATCAGGCTGGGTCGGGTGAGCTGATGATAGGCCGGGGAGGTGTTGGCCTGCTCTAAGGCCTCGTCAATTAAGGCTTGAATTACCACCCCATTCTCCGCATGGAGATTAACCATGCCTCCATGTCCGCCTACCTTCCGCATAGTTTTGAATATGTCCGCGTCGTCCACCATCAGCACGCCGGGATAGGCCATGTACATCTTGAAGCTGGAGACACCATCCTTGTCGATCAGGTCGGGTAGTTCGGCGAGGGAACCAGGGTTGATGTCGGTGAGAATGACGTGAAAGGCATAGTCCACACAGCACTGGGGTTCGGCGGCCGCGAGGCGGCGATCAAGGGCAGCTTTGGGGCTGTCATCGTGGAACTGTTGGGCAAAGTCGATGATGGTGGTGGTGCCGCCAAAGGCTGCGGACACGGTGCCTGTCGCGAAGGTATCGCAGGTGTACACATCGTTGCCCATCGGCGTTTCCATATGGACGTGGGCGTCAATCCCGCCGGGGAAAACAAGGAGTCCTGTCGCATCGTGCTGTTCGGCGTCTTCGACTGTCAATTCGCGGCCAATGGCTTCGATGCGATCGTCGCGAATCAGGATGTCGCCCACATAATCGTCGACAGCGGTCACAATGCGCCCGCCCTTGATTAGCACCTGGGACATAGTGTTTACCTGGGGATATTCAAGCAAATTCTGCCGAAAACCTGCTTGCTTGGCTGTTTAGCTCATGACTTCGCTACAAAACGTATCAAGGAGCCTAGAGACCGGATTTCTGAAGGAGTCGCCAATGATCTCACGGTACCGACCAAGAAACCCGGTCTCTCTGACAGTTAGTTGTTTTGCAAAATATGAACGTCGCGTTGCGGGAAGGGAATGGAAATACCCGCAGCATCCAGACGTTTTTTCACATTCTCATACGTGTTGAAATACACGTCCCAATAGTTTTCTGGCTTAGTCCAGGGGCGGACCGCAAAGTTGACGCTGCTATCAGCAAGTTCCATCACTGCCACCGTGGGGACCGGATCTTTGAGCACTAAAGGATCGCTCTGCAACGCTTCCGAAATGACTGTTTTTACCTGGTCAATATTGGCCTCGTAGGCAACCCCGATTACCGTATCGACCCGGAGTTTGCCCTCAGCCGTGTAGTTGACAATGTTGTCTCCTGTGAGTGTTGCATTGGGGATGATAACGCGCTTATTTTCGGGCGTCACCAAAGTAGTGGTAAACAGCTGAATGTCTTGGACTATGCCCAAAGCCCCAGCTCCTTCAATCAAATCACCGACATTGAAGGGACGGAACAAAATGACTAAAACACCTGCAGCAAAGTTTGCCAGTGATCCTTGCAGTGCCAAGCCGACCGCTAGCCCCGCAGCACCCAAAACCGCAATGATTGATCCAGTTTGAATGCCTAATCGATTAAGCGCTGCAACGACAGCAAAGGCCATAACCCCGTAGTAGGCCAGCATCGCGGCAAAGCTTGTGAGGGTTGCATCGACTTCGGCCCGGCTCATGACCCGTCGGACTAGCTGCCGCACTAGTGATGCGATCCATCGACCTACTAGAAAAATGATGATGGCGGCAACAATGTTGATCAAAATATCAACGCCAGATGTCGTGATATAGGCTTGCACTTGCTGGATGACTTCTTGCATGGTGTTGTTTCCTGCACGCGGAATAGTTGAGTTGCGGACAAACTTCTCACTGTAGACTTGCTCTCGATGCCATGGGTCTTACTATTTGCAGGGCAAAATAGCCCCCACTCGTGAGCTTGGGATTCAAGATACTGCAAAAAGGCGATCGCGATGGCTATCTGCTTTAGAGCCTAAGGTCGGAGTTCCCGGCTCATCAGAGTTTGAGGCTAGGGATAGCTTGCAGCACTAGCGCGATATTTTGCAATACCACGCCAGCGCTATCAGAATTGAGGGATTTTAGCGACGGAGACAGATTGAGGCAAGACCTCAGACCAGGGTACCGCCATCCATTTTTCGCACGGCAACGACTGCTGGGCGGGGGGCGGCTCCTGACTCTTTGCTCGGCCAGTTCGAACCCAGAGGGACATATCGCTCCTGAGTAAAGAGATCGCCAGCGGTGGTTTTCATCGCGAATTTGCGGATTTCATGGGCGTTGTCGCGACGGATGCCGTGACTCTCGCCAGGATGTTGAGCCGCTAGGAACAAGGTTGTTTGGTCCTGCGTGATGAATGGTCCGCACATTTCACACTCCATCGGGCCATAGCCAAACATGTAGGCTTCCCCCGCGTTCGGTCCCGAGAGGGGCATGTACCAAATCGAGTTGTTACCGAACAAGCCTCGGAGATTGGATAAGCTGACAGGCTCACCGGCCTCATCCATCCGACTCGCCACCTCTAGGTTGTGCTTGCTGGTGGACATATCGGTCACCATCCACAGATTGCCCTGGCCATCAATTTCCAGATTGTCGGGGTTGGAAAACCCGAAGCCCCCGTCAACCGGTTCGCCGCCCAGCGCCAGCGTAGCCCACTGAAACGTCATAGCAGCCGGGTCATCGCTGTCTTCCTGCAGTTTCATGATCCAGCCGTGCTCGTAGGGAGTTTCACCATTCGGCCCCTGGAAAATGGCGTTGTGCGGTCCCCCATCACTCCCTGGACCTCCTGAGGTAAAGGCAATAAAGAGCGTTCCGTCAGCCGCCACGTCAGTATCTTCGGGACGCGCGGTGTTGGTTGCCCCGGCTGCGTTCGCGGCATAGTGAGCGTCGATGAGGATGGCTCCTTGCTTTTCTTCGGCATTGCCTTCATACAGGTCACCCAGGGTGCTGTATTGCTGCGCCAGGGCTTGCATATCTGCATCCGACTCGATCTTGGCAATGCCACCGTCAGGGCGGTTCGGCATTGTGATCATGCCACCTGCAACCTGGCTGGGCATGTCAGGATTGACGGGCGTATCAGCATTCAGGGGAATCCAGGTGCCGGTACCGTCGGGGTTGAACTTGGCTGCATAGAGCATGCCATTTGCCATGAGCCCCGAGTTCGCTTTGTCCGTAGGGTCAATAACGTCGGCAGCACTCACAAATTTGTAGAGGTGGCCGCCGCGGCGATCGCAGCCAGAATAAACCGCCAATTTTTGATTCGGGACGGCGCGCACGGCCACCGCTTCGTGGCGGAACCGGCCTAGCCAGCTATGCTTCACCCCGTAGTCAGCAGGATTCGCGGGGTCAACCTCCACCATCCAGCCATACTTGTTACCGGCATAGCCTAACGCACTGCCGATGCCATCCAGCTCAATTGTCAACGCCTGAGTGTCGGGGGCAAAGGAGGTACCGTCGGCATAGACATGCTCGGTCACAGTGTTTTGGAAGTTCTCCTCAGCGCTCATGACGGTACCCCAAGGTGTGGTCCCACCTGCGCAGTTGTTGAAGGAGCCAATAATCAGTGATCCCAGACCATCGATGTAACCCTGACCGGTCTGCTTTTCAAACACTGTAACGGCGGGTCCGGTGGCTGCCAGATACCGCTCATCCTCTAAGCCTGAAATGCCTGAAATGCGGCGATCAGCTTCCGAATAGCTGCGTTCCCATCCTCCTTCGGCATTGCGACGCAGGGAAATCACGCCTAGACCTACATCCGTGAGCGCTTCCTTGCAGACCGCGATCGCCTGAGCTTTGAGGGGATCACCATCAGCAAGGCTATCGACCGCAATGCCCTCTTCCCCAGCAGCTTCAGCCGCCGCCTTAAAGTCATCCAACGGCAACTCTTTTTGAACGACTTCTGGGTAGGTTGCCATCCAGGTTTCAGCGCTAATGTATTCAAAGTTGATGGTCAAGAAACCCTCACCCGGTGATGTTTCTACGAAGGATAGATAGTCGTTGTTGTAGCCGAAGCGGGAGTCACCCACCAGATCGCCCCAGGCACCAATCACGTCATAGGTGTAACCGGGGGGCAGCATCAGGTCGTCATTAACAGTGAAGCGACTGTAGATATCTATCTGTTGCGATAGCGGAATACCATCGCTGATAACGGGCATGGGGCTGCGGACTGGACTGAAGGGCATGGGACCGGTTGCCGCAACTGCGTGTGAAGTAGTCCCTAAAAGCTGCTCGCCTGATTGCCCGAAGGATCCAAGGGCACTCGCACCAGCGGTAGCCCCTAAAAACATGAGAAAGTGTCTACGTTTGAGACTCATATTGACGGGTTTCCTGAATTTTTGGGAGACGGCATCTGTGTTCTCACGTCAGCCCTTACAAAACTTGCTCACCGGTAGCGTTCCTCCGACATGCTAAAGCGACCGTAAGCCTTCTGAGCTCGGTCTATATAGCTGTTGTAGAAGGTGGATTTAAGACTATGCAAAGCGCGAAAGTCAGCACCTGTGAAGCAAT
>JBCBJE010000342.1:0-6109 GCA_038523735.1 Cyanobacteria bacterium J06626_18
AATTATCACCGCTTCAACGGGAGAGCCCTAATTATTGAGAGCGATCGCGACTTATTTCCTGAACTTATCCACCGCATTCCCCCCCCAGAAGCACTGATTAATTACCTGGAATACAGCGTGCCGCTAGCCCTTGCAATTAATACAGAAAAAGCCCGCTCCGAAATGATCATCGCACCGATGTTAGTTGAACTCAAGCGTTTGCTGCAAAATCAGATTAGTCTGTTTTCGGGTATTGAATTCAAGTTGACCCAACACAAGACCTCATGTCAATTCCTGACTCCTAACTCCTGTCTCCCGACTTACATCGATTCCTTTCATAGATGCAATGAATAACGTGCTTTGAATACTACCGACACCTCCGATTAGGGTAAGACCATCGATGAATTCGACGCCCTATCCCTTCCCCCTATGAGGAAAGTCATTATGGTTTGTCCTGATAATGCTCAAATCCGTTCGCAATTAGAAACGACCTATCGTAAGTCAGCGTCAACGCCACTTCGCCAGCAACTTCGGCATTTTCTGCGTCAAGTGGGTTCCGCCATTGTGGATGGATTAACCCGTGACTATAATCAGCCCCGTATCTCCAAGTTCTACAACATCGAAGGCCAGGCTATTTGGCATGTCTACGATCCAGCAGCTCAAACCGGCGCGACACTCCGTTCTGAACTCGAAGTCCGAGAATGGCTAGAGCGTCATTATCTCGATTGAGATGCTCACTAAAACCGTGAACCGGGCTGTTTGAGAAACGCGATTTCAGCAGGGGTGCTCGTGCGCCCCAAAATGCCATTGCGGTGTGGAAAGCGGCCAAATCGGGCAATCACATCGCGGTGACGATACGCATATTGCAGAGACGATAGCAGCTCAGGCGCTATCTCAATCAGGGCTTCAAAAAGCGCAACCGCTTGGTCCTGATGCTCCAAATTTTCGCTGTGCTCGAACGGCAGATACAGAAATATGCGCTCCACTGGCATTAGGGCGCGATCGTACCCGTGCGCGATCGCGCTTTGGGCCACAGACAATGCCTGCGTATCGGCTTCAAAGCTTCTGGGGGTTCCCCGAAACATATTGCGTGAAAACTGATCTAGCAGCACTATGAGGGCTAAGGCACCCCGATGTGTCTGCATCCATTCGGTATAGATACCCTGTCGAGCCTGTTTATAAACGTCCATGAACTGGTCCCGTATGCGCTGGTCAAAAGCGGGATCTTTATAAAACCAAACACGCCGCTCTTTGCCATATGCGCTGTTTGCTGTGGCAGGGTCATCAAACCAGAAGTTCAATATTTGGGCCACCGCTTCTGGCAAGTTATCCACCCTAATTAATTACTGGATTCATATACTGGACTCGTATACTTACATGAGCTGGCATCTTCTTGCTCTGCCTGACAAGCCTTATCCTTGAAGTGAGCAAGTTATCTTAATCACAGCAGTCAGGTCTGCTTTCTGCACCGTCTACCCATTCCCCCCTCTGCCCATCCACCTACCCTTTTCCTACCCAATTCTCACGTTCCATGCTTACAGTATCCCTATAGTCCAGCATGACGCAGTTTAGGGGATGAATATTGAGCATTTGCACCTATACGTGAGAAATGCTGCTGTCTGGCGCGATTGGTTTGTCGAGAAACTTAATTTTCAGCCAGCATCGGCAAAATCTCTGGAAGGGCTCAGCGAATTCGCTGTCTACGGTGCCCACATCAAGATTCTGATTTCATCAGAGCAGACAGGTAACTCAGCAGTTACACACTTCTTAAACCATTACGCTGAAGGTGTTGCGGATATTGCATTTCGAGTTAAGCATCTAGATGAACATGTGGCCCGAATTCGGGCAACGGGCGGACGGGTGATTTCCCCCATTCAGGCTGGGAAGAGTGCAATGAAGTCTCTACGGTGGTGTCGGATTGCCGGTTGGGGTAGCCTTACCCACACCCTGATTGAGACCACGCAATATTCCAAAGAACACCCAATTTATCCCCTGAATTCGCCGGGGTCAGAAGAAGGTGGCGCAACATTGCCGCTTCCTGCCGATGACTTTGTAGAGGTGAAAGGTGTCTCACGCGAATCTCTACCGGGCAGCGTCAGCAAGAATCGGGGCTTGCCATGGTTAAACATCGATCACGCTGTATTGAATGTTCCTTCGGGTCAGTTAGAGCAGGCGGCGGCTTGGTATGAAAACCAGCTAGGCTTTGTTCGCCGACAGCAATTTGCGATCGCAACTGGCCAGTCCGGACTCCGGAGCCTAGTGTTGAAACATCCCGATGGCGACGCGACCTTACCCATTAATGAGCCCACATCCTCTAACTCCCAGATTCAGGAGTTTCTGGAGTTTCATCGGGGAGCGGGCATTCAGCATGTGGCGCTCCAAACCGGTGACTTGGTGCAAACCGTGGCAACCCTGCGGCGAAGGGGGGTGGCTTTCTTGTCCGTTCCGGCGGCGTACTATCAGCAGTTGCGCGAACGACCTGGATTTTGGCCGGGTGCAGGCGATTGGGAGGCGATCGCTCGGCAGCAGATTCTCGTCGATTGGCCCTCTGAAGAATCGCGGATACGGCTGCTGCAGACCTTTACCCAACCCCTGTTTGAACGGCCCACCTTTTTTCTGGAGCTGATCGAACGGCAAACAAAACTGACGAATACTGGCGTAAAACGGGCTGAAGGCTTTGGCGAAGCGAATTTTCAGGCATTATTTGAAGCGATCGAGCGCGAGCAACAGCAACGAGGAAGCCTGTGAGATGGAAGAATATAGAGGGAAGGCTGTAATAAATCTTCATTCTCACGGTGTTGCTGGATATGAGTCGTCGTTGGCCCTCACAGAGGAGCTTTATCTGATATGCTGCGCATTTTTACGGATTTTGACGGCCCGATTATGGACGTGTCAGAGCGTTACTATCAGGTTTATCAATACTGTTTAGATAAGCTTCAAGAGCCTGCCCAACCGCTCACAGTTTTATCGAAAGACGCTTTTTGGCAGCTAAAACGCGCCCAGGTACCCGAGCGCCAGATTGGCCGCATATCCGGATTGCACGACGACCAAGCGCGGCAGTTTGCCGTGTTGCGGCGGGAAACGGTTCACGCGGATCCCTTTCTCAAACATGACCGTTTGATTCCAGGAGCCGTCAATGCTTTGGAGCAACTCCAAGCGCTGGAGTACCACCTTGTAGTCGTCACTATGCGACGAGCCCATACGCTGAATGCAGCCCTGTCTGACCACCATTTGGAAGGGTTCTTTCCACCGGAGGTACGCTATTGCATTCCTGATGACTATGTCAAAACGCATGACACGGTGGAAAAAACCCGCCTCATCGAAAAAGCACTGACGGAATTACCAGAAGCCTGTAGCGCTTGGATGATAGGCGATACGGAAGCCGACATCAGCGCTGCTCAGGCCCATGAAGTTCCTGTAGTGGCTGTGCTGAGTGGGATTCGCGATCGCGAACGGCTGGCATCCTGTAAGCCCAACTTTATTGTCGAGAACCTGCAGGCTGCGATCGCCACCATCACATCGCAAATCCCCTTGACGGATGCGATGAACTCAGTCCCTACAGACGATTGATCGCATCCAGGTAGGCACCTAACCGTTATACAGACGTTTACGCCATTTGTTGAGTCGCGCATCGGCGATCGTGGCATAGCGTCGGGCATCAGCAATCTGGGTTGTTAACGTGGCAATTTGGCTGGTTTGCTGATCTACTTGCTGTTGCAAAGATGCCGACTCATCAGCCGCATCCGATAAGACAGACGGCGACCAATTGTCCTGCAGCTGCGTGGCTCCAATTGTCGCTAAGGGGCGCAAATCAGTGAGTTGCTCTTGTAAACGAGCAATTTCCTGCGATTGCTTGGTAATCGTTTGTCGCAATGTTTGTTCCATCGCGGACGGCTCAGCCCCTATTGGACGGCTCTGACGTTTACCCATTACCCCAAACTTCGGTTTGAGAGCCTCTTGAATAATCTCGTTGGCATCCCGTGATCGTGCCCCTCCATAGGGAGCCTGACGAAGCAGGGCACGGATTAATTGAGGCTTATTGTGGGAAGCTAAACCTTTGTCGCTGCTGGAAGCGCTCCGTAACAGTTGGAGTGTATTGGTAAAGCCAATCAGTGGCTGTCCTGGTTGCGTCTTGTAGCCCCGGTAGTAAGGCACTACATTTTCGCCAAAGGTTACTTGATATTCATCTCCATCGAGGTAAGCATCGATGTCGGCTTCATAGCCATCGGTGTCTAAGATGGCGCTGTGATATTTCATTTCTTCAAAGCTGTTAGGAGCCCGGCCTAGCAAATGTTTGAAGTTCACCTCGATCGATCGGTAGCGGTAGCAATTGTCGAAAAAGCGCGATCGATACAGCTCTGATTTAGCCAGACAGCGGATGAATTCACGGACGCTCAGCGCTCCTCGCTGTAGCTGCGATTCGGGAACCACGAGCCGCTCACTCTCCATGACATAAGCGTTGCCAAGCACTTGTCGATAAATCGCTCGAATGACGGTTTGTATCTCCGTCGCTGAAGCTCCCGACCACAGATGAATCGGATCGGTTTCATCAAAGGGTTGGATGCCCAGCCTTGCATCCGGATTCACAGTCGGATTGACAAAGGTACTTATCATGCTGATGGTCTCCTTATTTAGATCTAACGGATTGGGATTTAAAAACCTCGTTAACGATGGGGTTTGAGTCGATAAGAATTATTGCGTATGCCACCCAGGTCACTGAGTAAATTCAAGGATTCACGTCAAATCGCGTGCGAAAGCTGCCGTATTTAATCCAGTACTGTTTCAACTCATGCCCGGGTGCTAAAAGACTGGCCCGGACACGATACAAAAGCACTTGACGGTGATTTCCCATCCAAATTTTACCAACAGGATCAACCTCAATAACCGTTCCTCCAAGTACTGAAACACAGTCGGAGAAGCGCTCGATTGCACCAAAATCCACCGTTTCAAAAATAAAAAAATTGCCTGAGCAAATCAAATGACGACTCCGAATCCAGCCCTGTATTTTTTTCTGAGCTTCCGGAGGCAGCATTGAGACCTTTGGGACATCCAGAGTGGCTGAAGATTCTTTATTAAGGGAGCGTAATTTCATGGGCAAAGCTTTCTCGTTTCTCAAACTGCAAGGAGCCGTGCTCCGAACCCCACACCTGTTCATGTGTCTCGACATCGAATCCCCTGTCCAGGCTGGCCCAGGTAGATTCTGTGATTTCCACATTACTGACCAAGTAAGTTTGGCAACCTCTCTTTTCAATTAAGCAATTGTCACCTGGCTCAACCTGGCCGATAAATTTATCACCCTCGCGCCGAAAAATCATGGAGCAGTGCTGGCGACGCTGAATGCAGTCAGGGGTGATGGTGTTCATGATGGCGGGTTCGCGGGCAGCTCCCGCGTAAAGCACCGCATCCGTCAGGCTGTAGTTCTCGATATAAATGTGATCGCCTTTATCAACCAAACGATGAACGCCTTGGCGATAGGGTGTCCACAAATCATGGTCGAATACTTGCTCCGAATAAAAGCCAATGCTGGCGAAAAAATCGAAGGGCAGCGGTCGAAAAAAGACATGAATATGGGCGTATTGACTGGGATTTTCAAAGGCTTGTTGATAGTTGCTGAAGTCCCCAGCCATCCAACGCGCAAGCGTTAGCAATTCGCTGGATTGAGTATTGGGTGTGAGCTGCGAGGAAGAAGTCATGATAAGAGCATTCAAAGATGTTGGAACTCGATCAGCATGTGACATCCAATGAGTCTTTCTCAGAGTCCTTTATGGCTATAACTGTCGAATTTCTGATGAGAAAGATGCCGTTACAACTCCCGACCCACCACTCGTTTTGATCAAAGAGACCCGACAGCGGAGGTTAGGATTGACAAACCATATCTTTTCTTCGGCGGCAGCTCGGTCATAGCTAGTCAACAGGACAAACGTTCCGTCTTCCATCAGGTGATAGTCGCCCGCAGCGGCCATCGTTTCAGCGTAGCCCTGGTCACGCAAAAGCTTGCCACGGCTCGGTTGATCAGGATCTGGCACGGGAACCAGAACCGATGAGCCTTGTAAAACCTCCTCACCCTCGTCCCAGTCAGAGCGCCCCTCCCAACGCATTTGGAAGGGAGAGACTGCCTGCTTAGGATCAA
>JBCBJE010000343.1:0-6109 GCA_038523735.1 Cyanobacteria bacterium J06626_18
AGTTCCTGCCGTGGCTGAGCCTCGGTTTTCGCAGTCCATTGAGAAAAGAAATGTAAAGCGAAAGACGGTGGCTTTAAAGTGCGAAAATCGGGTGCGATCGCCGTGGAACACACTATGAAGAATGCGGCTGGCTGATTACGCGCTTGGGCGATCGCCAGCCGCCAGTTAGCCCCCGCTTAAAGCCCCTAACGACGTCGCATATGGATGGTGGTGATCCGATTCAAGACCTGAATCAGCAGCTCCAAGGGCTGATTATGAGAGCCTGTGCTCACTCGCTTGGCAGTCCGGAACGCCAAGCCGCTTTCGCTGAAATGGTCCGTTTAGTGATGCGCTCGGGAAAGCTGTGGCGCGAATCGACCGCCTACTATCCGGATGCCCTCCAAGAAATGTGGGAGTACTGCTTTCAGCACGTTGATGATCCTGAGAAAGGCTACGATCCCGCTGTCTGCACGGTAACCACCTGGTTAGACGATCGCCTGAAAAAGAATCTCAGACGCTATCGTGATCGTAAATACCGTCAACAGAAGCGGCACTTATCTCCCTTTCGATCGGACGATGGTCAATTCGTTGATCCCGTCGCAACCCTTGTTTCACCCACCGATTCCCAGACTGCATTGAGAATATGGAGCCATCTGATGGCTTGGGTGCAGCAAGACCCTGACCAAGTACTGCGTAACCGTGTTTGTATGCGATATCCGCAAATCAGTGCTCAAACCCTTTTACTCAGGCGCTTGCCTCCCGATGAGCAATCATGGGACGACATTGCAGCGGAATTTCAAGCTGACAAAAAGTACATCGCCCAGTGGTACAGCCGCTACTGCAATTCCCTTTTAAGAGAATGGGGTAGAACTCAAGGCTATCTCGATAGTGACAATGATTACGCACACAGACATCCATGACTTTTTCCAAGACTCTATCTGATGACGCTAGCGTGCCAGTATGGGTAACTCAGGCCGCCAAACAGATGGCTGAGCAGTTCGCCAGTCAACAGCCTACGCCACCGAAAGCTGAGCAGGTTTATCAGAACACCTTGGCCGTCTGTGTGGTCAACGGCTATCTCAACCTACTAGGCATCAAGACGGACTTAGCCGCATGCGATAGTTGGAACCCTGCCGTTCGTCTCATGAACAACGTTGCCGATCTGTTCATTGTGGGGCACGGTTACATGGATTGTCGCCCCGTTCCCCCCGATGCAGAAACCTGCTGGATTCCCTTGGAGGCGCACAGCGATCGCATTGGCTACATCATTGTGCGTCTTGATACCGATCAGGAAGCGACACTGTTAGGCTTTGTGGAACAGCCCGTAGAGTATTTGCCTTTGCGGCAGCTACGCCCGATCACCGAGTTACCCGAGTACCTCGCCCAGTCAACCACTGTCGTCAACCTCAGGCATTGGTTGGAAGGTCTCTACCAACTGGACTGGCAACCTCCGGAGAAATTGCTGCGTCCGAGGCAACTTGCCCTTAGTTATATGCAGACCCCGGTGCAAAGAGCTAAATTTATTGAACTAGATCCTGATTCCGAATACCGCAATGTGGTGCTGCTGCTGTCAGTAACCCCCCACGGCGAAACCTTAAGCGTGAGGGTTCAGCTCCATCCAGCTATTACAGCTGAGCAATATGCCGGCGGTACACGTCTGGTCCACGCCGCCGCTGACTGCCTAATGCCCAATATCAAACTCGCGCTGCAAACAGGCGATAATATCGCCGTCAAAGAGGTGATTTCGCGGACGGACCCTCGGGACAACTGCATTCAAATTCCTCAGTTCCAAGGGCAATGGGGAGAACGATTTACGATTCAGATTGTTACTGATAAATACGCGATCAACGAGCACTTTCAACTTTGATCGGCAGTTCTAAGTAGGCCACCTGAAGTATCCCTAAGATGTCATTACGCCTGTCTTTCAGAAAGGCTATGCCGACGCGAAGCGACTCCGTAAGCGTAACGTAAGGATAGAATCTCAATCTCGCACAACAAAACAGATTTAGCCCTGTTCAGATGAGTTCAGTACATTCGGGTCTAGACAGGGTCTAGGGTTGTACTTGATCCGAATGCCAACCACTATGTGTTTCGGCTCAGCTCAACATACATCTCGATGCCGCTTCGCTCCACTCAATATGACCAATGTGATGGGTATTTGCGGCAACCGACTTATACGCTCAGATCGGCCTCATCGAGCCCCGTAGCCGGACATCAGTCAGAAGAGAGCCTGAATGTCCTTTAAATCGGACTCCCCGGAAGCAGGACGTTCCGCGAGAAGTGCTTTACAGTAGTTCTTGTTATAAAACAATCCTTTAACCAAATATTCAATACACCTCACCCCATGGAGGGTGAGATGAAGGCATACTTAAAGACGATAACGATTTTTCGTTGAACCTACGCATCTTCCAGGGTGGCTACTAGCGTAATCATATGGTGAGGGTTTGCAATGAGCTTAGCCACAGACCGCCTTCCGCCTCTTTTGATTGAGAACAGGTGTGGAAGTTAATGAGCCCTTGTCTGACACAACTGCTGTAATAACAGTCTCACTGAAATTATGAGGTTCTCTTTGTGCTCACCCGGTTCAGCCACGTCGTCTAGAGGCAAAGCTAATGATTGAGATGAAAGTCGCTGGTATTGCGGTCGATGCAATTTCTCGCAATCCCGTAGTGCTTTTGCGAGACACTGAAGACCGTCGTGCCTTGCCGATTTACATCGGGCAGGACCAGGCAAGATCCATTATTAATGCGCTGGAAAACCAGCAAGCGCCGCGCCCCCTCACTCATGACTTATTCATTAACCTTCTGGATAACTGGGATATGAAGCTAGAGCGTATTGTTATTCATTCTCTGAAAGACAATACCTTCTATGCCTTGCTCACATTGACTTCAGGGGAAACCCGTAAGGAACTAGATGCCCGTCCTAGCGACGCGATCGCGATCGCGATCCGATCTAACGCCCCGATTTGGGTAATGGAAGAAGTGGTTGCCGATGCTTCAATCCCGGTGGATCGCGATGCTGACGAAGCCGAGAAGCAAGCATTCCGAGAGTTTGTATCGAACCTGAGCCCCTCGGATTTCACCAAACGGGGTGGCTCTATCAGCAACGATACCTACGAGTCCTAGATAGTAAGGATTTAGCACAACCAAACCCCAAAGTCATCACCCCGCTATGCACTATCGTCGCTTTGGCAAAACAGACCTCTCGCTGTCTGTCTTTTCGCTGGGGACGATGCGATCGCTAGCGTCAGCAGACACCTTTCAAGCAATCGTTCATGCTGCAATTGACCAAGGCATCAATCATATCGAGACCGCGCGCAGCTATGGTCAGAGTGAGGTCTTGTTGGGGAGAGCTTTACAGCCGTTAGGTAGTAGAGCGCGATCGCGCCTGATCCTGACAACTAAACTGCCCCCCACGCCGGATGCGGCGACGATGGCGGCACACCTAGATGAATCCCTCCAACGTTTGCAGGTTGAGACGATTGACTGTCTGGCGGTCCATGGCATCAATACACCGCAACACCTTGTCTGGGTAAAGGATCCTGATGGTTGCATGGCAGCCCTCCAAGCCGCTCAGGCGGCGGGTAAAATTCGACACATTGGATTTTCCACCCATGGTCCACAAGAAGTCATTTCGGAGGCGATCGCAACGGGCCTCTTTGCATTTGCGAATCTACATTACTATTTCTTTTTTTCGCACCATGCCCCTGTGATTGACATTGCACAGCAGCAAGATATGGGGATCTTTATTATCTCTCCGGCTGATAAAGGGGGACAGCTCTACACGCCACCGGATAAACTGCGAGCGCTCTGTACGCCGTTTGACCCACTGCACCTCACGTATCGTTGGCTATTGAGCGATTCTCGGGTGACCACTTTGAGCGTGGGACCAGCAAATCCAGAGGAGCTGTCGCGACCCTTGGCCGTGGGTGATCGTACCGATCCCCTCACGGCTGAAGAAATAGTCGTGCTGCAGCGGCTGCAAACAGCGGCTCAAACAGCGCTGGGAACCGATCAGTGTCGCCAATGCTACGCCTGCCTGCCCTGTCCCGAGGCCATCAATATTCCTGAAGTGCTGCGCTTACGGAATCTGGCGATCGCCTATGACATGAGCACTTTTGGCGCGTATCGCTATCGCATGTTTGAGCATGCCGGACACTGGTTCCCCGGGCGGAAGGCCAACCGCTGTACCGACTGTGGCGATTGCCTACCCCGCTGTCCCACCCAATTACCGATCCCCACACTGCTGAGAGATACCCATCAGCGCTTGAATGGACCCGAGCGACGACGCTTGTGGGGCTGATAGCAAGGAGCAGGTAAACCGAAGAGAACAGTCAAGGAAGAACCCAGGAGCCAGACGTTAGAATCCAGTGATCTTCTGACTGCTGCCCCCACCAGAATTTCCTGGTTTAAACAAGTATTGATGGTTAAGCAGTTGTGAAAAAGCTTGATAAAACTACATCCAACTATTTTATTCTTCGAGGTTGAATATACTTTTGCCAAGATTTAACCCAATTTAACGGGTCTGCTGCATCCCCCCCGGTGGGATGTTGCTACTCTGAGCAATAGAGACATCACCCTCAGTTTTTATGACAATCATCCCCGAATATAGGCAAATCCAAGCGCCAGACGCCTCCGCAACAGAGCCCAGGGTCGCCGTGCTGCTGATGGGATATGGCGAAGTCGAAAGCTACGAGGACTTTGCAAACTACAATGAGCAGGCACTCAACTTGCTGACTGCGAAGTTTGCTCCTGTGCCTCTGTGGATGTATCCCCCACTAGCGAAACTCTTGGCCCTATTCGACTGGCACGAATGGAGCCATCAGCATGATCATTTCATTTCCCCTCACAACGCCATTTTTGAGAAGCAGCGGGCAGGTATCGAAGAAAATCTGCAGGCTACTTGGGGCGATCGCGTCAAAGTCTTCAAAGCCTTCAACTTCTGTGCCCCGTTCCTGCCTGAGCAAGTTATCGACCAAATTCGCCAGGAAGGGTTCGATCGCGTCCTGATTTATCCGCTGTTGGTGGTCGATTCCATTTTCACCAGCGGCATCGCAGTCGAACAGGTGAACAAAGCGCTGGCTTCATTTTCTGCCAGCACAGCTAATGAGCACTGGCTCAAAGGCACTCGCTATATCCCCTCTTTCTACAACGAGGTCGCCTACATTGACCTCTTGGCCGAAATGGTGGTGCAGAAAGTGCAGTCCGACCTTGCCGTCGCCCACCTGCCTTCGCAAACCGGCATCTTGCTGATGAACCACGGCTGTCCTCACAAGGCTAAAGGCTTTACGTCGGGTATCGATGAGAGTCAGGCGCTCTACGAACGGGTTCGGGAACAGCTGATTCACCGTTTCCCGTTGATTTCGATTGGCTGGCTCAATCACGACACGCCGATGATTGAGTGGACTCAGCCCAACGTCACACTGGCCGCCAAAAATCTAATTGACCTCGGCGCCACCTCTTTAGTGTTCATGCCCATTGGCTTTGCTACTGAGAATCACGAAACACTGCTAGACGTGGAGCACATCATCCAAACCCTGCGGCGCAAGCGCCCGGATGTCACCTATGTGCAAATGCCCTGTGTAAATGAGGATCCTCGTTTCTTGAAGATGGCCGCCGACTGGGCTAATTTCCATATCGCAAGTTTGCTGGAAGCCGAAGCGATCGCCGTTACGCCCTCAATGGCAGCAGCTCAAGCTCAAGCATTCCACAGCCACAGCCACAGCCACGATCATCAACATCACGACCATCATCACCATGGTCACCACGGTCACCACCATTAAACCGAACCTGTCGGAGGGGCGAAGGGGTCTCTCGCCTCGCAATATGTAAGGGCGAGGATCTCTCGCTTCTACAAAACCGCCCCTACACCTCAACGGTGAACAACGACGCTCCAACCATATTGGCCACGCTGCAGATAGCGGCACTCAAATTCGCAGCATGTAGAACTGCATCCTGCAGGGTGGCCATAACCTCAAACCCGTAGCAGCCATCTCAGAGGCAGCTACTTGTGGTGAAAGGTAATAAAGTTTTTGCCAATTCCCACGGTCTTGACTGTTCTCCCCGGAACAGTTGTTGTGTAAATGCTAAAAATGCCAAAGTTCTGTCGCTCAGTTGAACCTTCGATAATC
>JBCBJE010000344.1:0-6066 GCA_038523735.1 Cyanobacteria bacterium J06626_18
AGGGTGTCTATCTTGATGAGGCTTCCGGCATTGCCGGAAGCCTCATCTTTTATCGTTCGGTTGTAGGAAGAGCTGACGTGAAAAACAAAGCGATTATGAGCCGGATGGGATCACAATGGTTTTTGATTTTGTGACCCTACGCCTATATAATCTACTTTCCAGGAATGCGCTCACGCATTAGCAAAACCTTTCTGTTCAGCGAACTATGGCAACTCCGACTCAATACCCCATCATGGCAATTGGAGGGGCAGAAGACAAGGTCGGTAGCTGTACCATATTGACGACCTTCTTTCACAGCGCAGGTGGAACAAAAGCAGCCATCGGTATTGTCCCTTGCGCATCACAAGAACCGAGTGTGGTAGGCGATCGCTATCGTCGCATTTTTACCCAAATGGGAGCCCGCGACATTCAGGTACTTGATATTCGGTGTCCTCATGAGTGCGATGAAGACCATTGGCTCAAGCTTCTGGATGACTGCACCGGCATTTTTCTCTCCGGCGGCGATCAAGTCCGTTTATTCACCTTCCTTAATGACAGCACCTTTATGAGGGTCATTAAAGAACGCCTCCAAATGGGGACGCTGGTGCTAGCTGGAACTAGTGCCGGTGCTGCCGTCATGGGTGAAAAGATGATTTCAGGCGGCAGCAGTGGTGAATCACCGAATCGCTCCCTGGTCGATTTGATGGATGGTTTAGGCATCATTCCTGAGCTGCTGGTGGATCAGCACTTTCATAACCGGAATCGTATGGCGCGACTCATGAGTGCGATCGCGGCACATCCTGACAAGCTGGGTATTGGCATTGACGAAGACACCTCGGCTGCTTTCAAAGGGGATGGCACCTTCCAGGTTCTTGGCAAAGGTACGGTTACCATCATTGATCCCCGCGAGTTGACCCACACTAACTATCGTGTCTCCGATGCCACCTCGCCATTAAGTCTTCATGATCTCAGGGTCCACATCCTTAGTCATGGCGATCGCTATGATTACAAGCAACGCTCGGTTTACACACCTAGCCTTGGGGTAGTGTCCAAATTCTAGACAAGGCCCCCGTTGACACTTCTATCCTGCTGGTCGATGTCTTTGAGACGCATACCACATTGGCAGTGTTGTCAGCCTGAAGGATGTCCATCAAGACAACCGACTTGTACAATCCACTTTTCCCGGAAATCTATAGCTGTCGCCAAGTCCGTTAGGACAAGACGGCGAAGCCATCTGGCCGCACGCTGAGCAATCGGATACTACTCGGTGTCCTAGCCTAGATGACTCAAGCTATAAATCAATTTTTATTGGCAAGTATTCCTCAAGAATATCATTGAGCCTAATGCCAGCATTGAAACTGGTGTGATGAATTATTAGCTTTATTAATAAAGGCCAATAGACGATCTAATAATTTCATTCTGTTGGGCGTCATTAACCGCATATTTTGTGTACATAAAGCGCACGATTGTCTGCCGAGAATGTTATGAAGCAATGACAAGGGGTTTGCCTTTTTACCTTAAATTGGTATTATTCAATACAGTTGATCGACAGCTTGTTTGAACATCGATACTCAGTGTCGCCGGGCGTTATTCCAAACGTCGAGGTATTTCTAGAATTCTCATATTGAAATATTCAGGCTAGGGCTCCAAATTGATTGATTGTGCCTACAGGTGGATGACAATTTGGCTCAATAAAGTCTATCGATTAGTTAGAAAGCTTACGTCGTTTCCTGATGGTACGGTTTAGGCTTTCTTGTGTGGAAGAGCGCATGCAAGTTTTACCTGCTCAGTTGAAAGACCATATTTAATTTTTTGTCGGAATCTGCATCATATCCCCTTTGTCGCCTATGAAAATTCTGCAAACTCGAACCCTTCGTGGCCCCAACTATTGGAGTATCCGTCGGCCCAAGCTGATTGTTGTACGCCTTGATTTAGAAGATCTGGCGGATCGTCCCTCGGACACTCTGCCCGGTTTCTATGATGGCTTAGTGCAGGTGCTACCAAGTCTTGAGGAACATCACTGTTCGCCAGGGTGCCGAGGCGGATTCCTGAGTCGCTTACAGGAAGGGACCATGATGGGGCACATTGTGGAGCATGTGGCGCTCGAACTTCAGGTATTGGCTGGTATGCCTGTTGGGTTTGGTCGCACCCGCGAAACGAGTACTCCTGGCACATACCAAGTGGTTGTTGAATACCAGCACGAAGCTGCAGGCCGCTATGCCACTCGGGCTGCTGTGCGCCTGTGCCAAAGCGTTATTGACACTGGCATATACCCAAAAGACGAGCTGCAAATTGATCTGGCGGATTTGAAGAAGCTGCGTGCCGAAGCAACGTTGGGAGCGACCACTGAGGCTCTAGTAGGGGAAGCTGAAGCCCGTGGCATTCCCTGGATGGAAGTGGAGAACTGCGATCTGTTCCAGCTAGGTTATGGCAAGTATCAAAAGCGTGTGCAGGCAGCCTTGACCTCTTCTAGTAACGTGCTCGGTGTGGAATTGGCTTGCGATAAGAAGCGAACCAAAGCCATCTTAGAAAGTATGGGGGCGCCTGTTCCTTCGGGGCAACTGATCTACGCCTTTGATGAACTTGAATCCGCTATTGAACGTCTTGGGGGCTATCCCATTGTCGTTAAGCCGTTAGACGGCAACCATGGACGCGGCATCACGATAGATATTCGCTCCTGGCAGCAGGCAGAGGTGGCCTATGATCGCGCTCGAGAAGTGTCTCGAGGCGTCATTGTCGAGCACTTTTATGAAGGACGCGATCATCGCATTTTGGTGGTGAATCATCAGGTCGTTGCTGTGGCAGAGCGGGTGCCAGCCCATGTCATAGGGAATGGACATGATACTGTTGCTGAGCTGGTGGAGCAAGAGAACCAAGATGCGCGTCGAGGCAATGGTCACGATAATGTACTCACGCAGATTGAGCTCGATGCTTCCACTGATGAGATGCTCAGCCGTCAAGGATTGGCCTTGGACACGGTGCTGCAGCCAGGTGAAATAGGGTACCTACGTGCAACAGCCAATTTAAGCACAGGGGGTACCGCCATTGATCGCACTGATGATATTCATCCTGAGACTATATGGTTGGCAGAGCGGGTTTCACGGATTATCGATTTGGATATTGCTGGTATTGATGTGATCACCACTGACATTAGCAAGCCATTAAGTGAAGCGGACGGTGTGATCGTGGAGGTCAATGCTGCACCGGGCTTGCGGATGCATCTAGCACCTAGCGAGGGAATTGCGCGCAATGTGGCAGCTCCGATTTTGCAAATGTTGTTTCCACCGGGAACACCGACTCGAGTCCCCGTTGTGTCGGTAACGGGCACCAATGGTAAAACGACAACCACTCGTCTGATTGCTCATATTGCTAGGCAGGTCTACGACGCAGTCGGTTTCACGACTACTGATGGTATTTACATCGGCGATCGCCTGATTGAAAAGGGTGACACCACCGGTCCGCAAAGTGCCCAGATGATCCTGCAGGATCCCACTGTCGAGATGGCTGTCCTAGAAACAGCTCGGGGCGGTATTCTGC
Organism: Cyanobacteria bacterium J06626_18; assembly: GCA_038523735.1. Lineage (GTDB taxonomy): Bacteria > Cyanobacteriota > Cyanobacteriia > Phormidesmidales > Phormidesmidaceae > SIO1E4. The sequence goes on from JBCBJE010000344.1 coordinate 3,517, forward strand.
GGTCAGGGTTAGCCTTCCGTCACTGTGATGTGGGTGTGGTCCTGAATGTTGCGGCTGACCACTTGGGTCTGGGCGATATTGACACGATTGACCAGATGGCAAGAGTGAAAGGCGTCATTGCTGAGGCCGTTCATGCTGACGGTTACGCAGTCCTCAATGCTGATGATGAGCGGGTGGCTGCAATGGCACATCAGGTAATTGGCAAGGTAGCCTATTTTTCCATGGATCCTCAAAATCCCCTGGTGCAGAAGCATATTCGGCAGGGGGGGATTGCGGCTGTCCACGATAATGGTTACATCGTCATCTTGCAGCAGGACTGGGTCCACCGAGTTGAACATGTTGAGCGGGTTCCGCTCACACTAGGGGGACGGGCACCGTTTATGATTGCCAATGCCTTGGCAGCGAGCTTGGCGGCCTTTGTGCAAGGTATTAAGGTGGAGCAGATCCGGGCCGCGTTGCGGAGCTTCGAAGCTTCGGCACAGCAGACGCCGGGACGCATGAATCTCTTCAATTTGGGACGTTACCACGTTCTAGTGGACTACGCTCACAACCCTGCTGGCTATGAAGCAGTCGGTGGCTTTGTGAAAAACTGGTCGGGGCCAACTATCGGTGTTGTGGGTGGACCGGGCGATCGCCGCGATGAAGATCTCATCGGTTTGGGTCAACTAGCCGCGACGTTCTTCGATCAGATTATTGTCAAAGAGGATGATGATAGTCGGGGTCGTCCTGCTGGTGAAGCAGCTTCCTTGGTGGCGCAGGGTATCGCTCAGGCTGAACCCCCCATCTCTCATTCGGTCCAGTTGGATGAAATCGAGGCGATCGAGTGGGCCCTGGAACATGCACCTGAAGACGCGCTGGTAGTGATTTTCCCTGAGCAAGTGAATCGTGCCATTGACCTAATTAAGGAGCGTAATCCTATTGTTGATGTCCCAGAAGCAACCGCCTCGGATGCGCCATCGACACCATCATCGTTGGAGCCAATGTCGGTAGGCAACTAGTCAAGCAGCGCCTAACCTGTTGGTTTTCTGGCTAATCCCTCACCCCTCAACTCCCTTGCTCAAAGGTGTACTGCTGAGGGGTGTGTTGTTTTTGCTGGCAGCTTTAGTGTGGGAAATCGCGATCACTGACCCAGGCTAAGATCGAAGCAGAACTATGCGTACCTGAACCAACCCCATGGCTGATTCCGTTACCCTCGATGATATCTACGCTCTGTTTCAGCGCTCCCAGGAAGAAGCAGATCGGCGCTTCGCCGAATCTGATCGACGGGCTGCCAACTTTGACCGCCAAATGGCCGAATCCAAAGCCGAATTTGATCGACGCGCTGCTGAAGCCGAAAAACGACTGGCCCGAGCTGAGGCGATCGCGGCTCAAGCCAATCAAGCGGTTAACAATCTCAGCAGTCGCTGGGGAAGGTTTGTCGAAAACATCGTCGCGCCCGCCGCGCTACGTCTGTTTCGAGAGCAGGGTATGGCGGTGCAGGAGGTCTATCAGCGAGTTCGTTCAGCCCGAGGCAATCGCAATCTAGAAATCGATATTTTGTTAGTAGATGACGATGTGGCGGTGGCCATTGAAGTGAAATCACGGCTGACTCAAGATGACATTCGCCAGGTTCTTCGCAGCTTAGAGCAATTCAAGATTGCATTTCCCCACTACGCTAACTATCGGCTCTACGGTGCGGTGGCCGCAATTGAGATTGACAAGGATGTGGACACCTATGCATACAACCAGGGACTGTTTGTAATTCAGCAGTCAGGTGACAGTGTCGCGATTAGCAATGCCCCCAACTTTGTTCCCCGCACTTGGTAAGTAAGCAACTATCGATGGGAGCTAATAGAGTGTGATATCCAAATTCGAGATATGGAAGAGGGACTATGTTGACGGTCGTTTCGCCCGAGAAAATTTATCTATCAGCGGGGACGGTACTGCGATCGCCCGCGACCTGGCAAGAATATCAGGCGTTGTGTGAACAGCGCGGCGATGGCTCCATTCCCCGCATTAAGTATCGGTCTGGAGAAGTGCTGCTCATGTCACCATTACCGAAGCATGGAAAAGAGGCTCACTTGATTGCTGCCATTATCACGACGTCGTTGGATTATCAAAACCAGGAATACGATGCATTCACTCCTGTAACGATGCAACTGCCCGAAGAGAGTGGGATTGAGCCAGACTATTGCTTTTATATCGATAACTGGGAAGCGGTTTCGGGTAAAGAGCGGATTGACTGGCGCAACGATCCACCACCAGACCTCTTACTAGAAATTGACGTCGCTAACTGTTCTGACGTACGGAATTATCTTCTCTATCGAGTGCCAGAAGTCTGGCTATCAACTTCAGAGCGATACGTATTGTCCACCGTCCAATTCAAGAACGCACCGCTTGCAACGCCGGCACAACACATTGTTATGCTTTTTTGGGGCGAAGACAAAGCCAGGCGTCTCTTCGCGACTTAGCATATCCATAAATTTTCAAATCCCCTTTGTCTGGCCTTAGGTTTTTTTGCGGTTGCGAGCCCCGACTCTTCCATTCGACCCTCGCTCATCAAACGCTCGG
>JBCBJE010000345.1:0-6039 GCA_038523735.1 Cyanobacteria bacterium J06626_18
CCCTCCACGAGGTGCGAATATAGATAACGTGCGATCGCGATCCCCTAGAAATATCCATGCTTAAACGACTTGCTGCTGTCCTACTAACTATTGCTGCTTTAACCCTGCAAGGCTGTGTAAGTTCTGGAGCGGGCCTCAATGCTTACGCCGATACCTACGATGGCTACCGCTTCCTCTATCCCAACGGCTGGACGGAGGTCAAGATGACAGGCATGGCCGATATTGTGTTTCACGACATCGTCAACGAAACAGAAAATGTCAGCGTCGTCATCAGCGATGTCCCTGAAGGGCAGACCCTAGAGCAATTGGGTACTCCCACTGAAGTGGGCTACAAGCTCTCGAAGAGCATCAACATGATGGCAGGTGACGATCGAGATGTTGAGCTAGCCAGCGCTCAATCGATCATGAAGGAAGACGAGACGTACTACATCCTGGAATACATTGCCGATCTGCCGTCCGGTATCCGGCATAACTTTGCCAGTGTAGCTGTGCGGCGGGGCAAGCTTTTCACCTTCAATGCCTCGACTCAGGAAGACCGTTGGGAAAAGGTGAAAGACCTAATGAAGCAATCGGTTGCTTCCTTCTCGGTGTATTGATTTTCATCCTATGGAGATGCGGTGGAGACGCGATTAATCGCGTCTCTTAAAACTATGAATCTTCAGTTTGTTCTAGCCTCAGCTTCGCCGGCTCGGCGCCAGCTTCTGACTGGTGCTGGCATCCCTGCTTATGTTTGCCCCAGCAACTTCGACGAAGACCAAATCCAAATCACCGACCCGGCGAAACTGGTTCTGGCGCTGGCTCAACGCAAAGTCGAGACAGTAGCACCGCAGTTCAAAAATGCTTTGGTCTTAGGTTGTGATTCGGTCCTTGCTTTCAACGGCGAAGTCTACGGCAAGCCCGCAACGCCTGCCGATGCGATCGCACGTTGGCAGCAAATGCGAGGCCAGGTGGGCGAACTCTTCACAGGCCATGCCCTCATTGACACGACACGCGACCAGTCCATCATGCGCTGTCAGGTTACACGCGTCTTTTTCGCCAACGTGAGCGATCATCAAATCGAAACCTACATAGCGACCGGCGAACCCCTTCGATGCGCTGGGGCATTCGCGATCGATGGCAAGGGCAGTCTGTTCGTCGAAAAGCTAGAGGGTTGCCACACCAACGTTATTGGCCTCAGCATGCCGCTTTTACGCCAGCTCATTCAGGATCTGGGGTACGACGTGACGGATTTTTGGGCAGCAGGCTAGAAGAGTAGAAGAGTAAATGGATGGATGGATAGAGGCAGAAAGGTGAGCAAACTCGCGCCCAAACCCCACCAACTGTCAACCATCAACGACTAAACAAGAACTAATTACCAATTACTCAGCACTAGTTACGACGACCCAAGAGTAGGAAGACGTAGTACAGCAAATTCAACAGGGCATACAACGCTGTCGCCACATAGGTAAAGGCGGCTGCCTGGAGGACTGCTCTGGCCCCTCGATTTTCTTCTCCCTGAAGGATGCCCAGCTCATCAATCAGGGTTAAGGCTCGTCTGGAAGCATCAAATTCGACGGGTAAAGTCACCAAGTGAAAGAGGAAGACTGCCGCAAAAAAGACCACACCAAGCCACGCTAAACCCAGGAAATTTAGCAGCACGCCAGCAATGATCAGAATGGGGCCTAAGCGGGAACCCAAATTAACTGCTGGGACTAATGCTGCGCGCATATTCATGAGCTGGTAGCCCTGCACATCCTGCAATACATGGCCACATTCATGGGCGGCAACAGCAGCAGCGGCTAGCGAACTGGAATTGTAAATCCCTTGCGACAGTCGTACTGCTTTGGCCCTTGGGTCGTAGTGGTCGGTCAGTTCTCCCGCCACACGCTCCACGCGGACATTATGAATGCCCTTCTTGCTGAGGATAGTTTGAGCAACTTGAGCGCCAGTCATACCCATCGTGGAGCGTACCTGAGCATAGCGACGATACGTTCCTTTGACTTTGTTCTGGGCCCACATCATCACCACAATGCCTGGGATCATGAACACCAGATAAATCGGATCAAAAAACATGGCTTTGCAGAAAAAACGATATATGGACTGAAACCAAAACTTACGACGATATTACTCTGTCATCCCTCTATCGTAGTAATTTCATTCAAAGGTAAGCACTCCCTTGTTGCCTGTAACCCTACCGGCTCACGGCCCCCTCTAGTGTGGCCTCAGGGAAATGTTCCGAGGCACTATTACGGTGCTTCAAAAGCGTAGGTTTGGGTAAAGGACCCCCAATGTGATCCCAAGGAAGGGGCTGGTCCTCGCTCCAGTCTTCATGGACATAAAAGGCAAGCGGTGGCATTTGACCCTTGAGGTCTTTGAAGGCGCGTTTGTAGCTGCTCAAAGAATCGCCGTAGGAACGAGCCTGTACCAGCAGTTTAGCCAGCCGTCGATCGCCCCGTGAAATCAGCGCTTGGATCACCGACCAGTTGTAGCTTTCGGGACGGAAATCAATACCCCGCGATCGCAGTTGCTTTTGCAGAAACTTCAGGCGCTTCTCGGCTTGGGAGTTGACCCCATACCATTGAAAGGGGGTATGGGCTTTAGGGACAAAGGTGCTGCATCCTAGTGTCAGCCGTAAACCCGGTGCGGCTTTTTTCAAAGTCTGCATCAGCGTGGCAGTCGCTTCTAAATCTTCCGGGGTTTCGCCCGGAACGCCCACCATGCCATATAGCTTCAGAGCGCTCAAACCGCCAGCCTTCGCATTGATGGCAGCGGCGATAATGTCGTCTGTCTCCAATTTCTTGTTAACGATGCGGCGCAGACGTTCAGACCCACTTTCAATCGCGATCGTCACCGAGCGTGTGTCGTGTCGTTTCAGGGTTTCCGTGAGTTTTTGGTTAACCGTATTGGTTCGGACCGAGGCAATACTAAGACGCACATCGTCGAACTTGGGAGTGTTGAGATAGTCCAGCAGTTCGTCGAAGTCAGGGTGTTGCGTAACGGAAGCGCCTAGCAGCCCTAGACGGTTGGTGACAGCCATGCCCTTCTCCATGGCAGGAATCAGTCCTCCTGCTACAGGGGCTGTCCGGAAGGGTAGGGTGAGATAGCTCGCTAGGCAGAAGCGGCACATTTCAGGGCAGCTACGGACCACCTCCACCATGTAGATGTTCGCCCAGGCAGCCTTAGCAGTGACCACGGTCGATGTGGAGAGGGTGTTACCTCGGTAGGTTTGTTTGGTGAGCTGGGGTGGGATGTCTGCATCGAGAGGCCGTAGCGCTGCCAATGGCCCATCCGGACTTTGGTATGTGGCTTCATACAGGGCTGGGACGTAGATTCCGGGTATCGTTGCTAGATGCTTGAGTTGATCTGTACGATCGCGATCGCGCACCAACCGGTAAGCATCGATAAAGGCATCCAGCACAACTTCGCCATCGCCCAGTAACACCACATCAAAGAACGGTGCAAAGGGCTCAGGATTGGCAGTGAGCACAGGCCCCCCGCCAAACACGAGCGGATGTTCATTACCGCGTTCGGCTGCCCAAATGGGAATATCAAGGGATTCCAGCAGCGCCAGAATATTCCTGTAGTCCAGCTCCCAGGATAAAGAAAACCCTAGTAGGTGTGTCTCGCTCGGCAATGCCTCGTGTCCATCCGTAAATAATCGCGAAACAACAAGATCAGGACGCTGGGCCAGCATTGCCCAGATCACCTGATAGCCTAAGCTGGTGATGCCCACACTATATTCGTTAGGGAAGGCAAAGACGACCGATGTGGCTCCGTCTCCAGCAACATCAGGGGTAAAGAGCAGTCGTTCATCACTTAACGGTAGCGTCACAAGCAAGTAGGCCCCAGAATCATTTCTCAAGTTTCAGGGCAAGTCAGCCAACATTCCCCCCCTCCAGCCTAGAGCACCTTTCTGGAAATTACGGACGATTTACCCAGAACCGGGTTCGAGGGAACATTAATCTTTGGTTAAATGCACGGTTATCCTTTCGACGCCCATTCACTAGGATGTCGTCAATAGTTTTTGGCAAAGCTCAGACTCAACATAGTGCGTCCATGGCTGCAGAAACCCCGCCAGTACACTCGTGGTATCGGCCCGGTTTTTCAGGAACTGTAGCCTAGTACAGTGAGTCCAGATAGGCAGCGGGTCCGCCGGTACACGAGTCCACTGGGAAAGTTAAATACCCTGTACAGCGGAGTCATAACGGTGCTCGATACTTCTTCGCCTTCGAAACAGAAGGCTTGTGTTCCCTCCCATCCTCAAACCAGAAAGCGCCCCAATAGGTTGAAATCAGCATCGGTAACTGAGCCACTAGGCTTATCAGTTGAAGCCAATCGTTGGTTACAGCAAGGGCATGCCCAACGTCGTAAAGGTGATACGACAGCGGCTCTAGACAGTTTTCAGCAGGCACTTCAGGCATTCCGTGCGTTATCACGGGCCGATTCAGAAGCTCAGATGCTGGTAAATATCGCCCATCTTTATTACGGTTTTGGCGACTACTCAAGCGCTATTGAGTATGCTCATCAAGGATTGGCGATCGCCCACCGTGTTGTTTGCAAAACCTTGATGCACCAGGCATTGGACTGTTTGGGCAATAGCTATCGTCATTTGGGAAATTTGGACCAAGCGCAGACCGCCATGATCCAGAGCTTGAGATTAGCCCACGAGCTGGCTGATCCTAAAGCTGAAGTTCGGGCTCTGTGCAATCTGGCGCTGGTCTATCGGAGTCAGGGTGACTCGGCAAAGGCCATTGAGCTATACAAGCAGGGACTCCACATCGCCAAAGGGCAAGACGATGTAACCGCGATTGAACAACTGCTGCGAAATCTGGGGAATGCCTATCACGCCATTGGTGATCCCCAAAAAACCATCCAGTATTACGATCGCCTCCTGCAGCTATCGCGCGATCGTATGGCACTGCCCATCATCAGCAAAATTTTGCGGAATCTGAATAGTGCCTGTTATTCCTTAGGTGATTACCCGCGATCGCTGGCCTACCTAAAAGAAAGACTCTGCGTACTACAACAGCTCCAGGACGACCGCGGCGAAGCCCAAACGTTGGAAAGCATGGCCGTTGTCTACGATGCCATTGGCGACACCTACAAGGCTCTGCAGGTTCGCGAAGAGCGTCTTAAAATTGCAATCCGGCTAAAAGATACGCATTTGTTGCGACAGGCTTTGTCTAGTTTCAAAACGGCGTGTCTGGCGGAAGGCGACTTTGAGCGCTTTCAGAACTATCTAGACTATTTGACCGAATCGACGTTTTGATTGCTTATTTGCAGCATAGATGTGGAATTGGATGGAAATCTCAACATCGCGGCGGGTTCAAAACTCACCGCTCACTGGCTAAAGTCCCTCGCCGGACTGCTTCTTGACAAGGCTATGCAGTGTTGATGTACAGCCGTACCTATTACACCCTTTCCCTTTTTCCTTTTCCGCTTACTCATAGAGAGCCGAACAGCGATCGTCTTCACAAGCCGGATACGCCGATTTGTAGAGGCGATCGCGCTTGCCAAACAGGCTGTAGCGATTGTCGCGAATGAAGGCATAGAAGCGATCGCCGGCTGACTTGATACCGGGAAGCGCCCGATACATTTGTACGAACGGATTGCCCACCGGCAGCAATCGACCAATTTCTTCAGCCGCATCGCTCCCCTGCCAACGGCGATCCGGATTGGTTTGATCCAGCAGAATCATCCCCTGTTCGCAATCCTCAGCTGTGATATCCCACTTAGCCAGCATCCCCTCATCCTGCATCGGGACATATTCAAATTGCTTCCCCTGATCCATCTGCTCTAGCCCCTGAACCAGCGTGGCGCAGAGGTTGCAGTTGCCGTCGTAAATTACCGCATACATGAATCTACAAATCCCGAATGTCTTTACATAAGATAACGAACTCAGGAATGAGGAGTAGGACGTTCTTGGTTCTTGGTTTTACCCTGCGGGAGGGGCAGAGCCCTACGTTCTTCCTTCTTCGCTCTCTGTTCTTTGTTCTTCGCTCTTGGTCATTCGTTCTTGGTTGATGGTTGGTGGGGTTGGGGCGAGGCATTTGGAGCGTA
>JBCBJE010000346.1:0-6036 GCA_038523735.1 Cyanobacteria bacterium J06626_18
AGCGGTTAATGGGTTCCTCAAATCATGCGCTAGCATCGCCACGATGCGGTTTTTGAACTGCAGCTGGGCTTCCAAATCCTCTTTGTCTTGCTTAAGTCGAAAAATTTCGTCTGAGAGTTTCATCACCTCGACGGAATGGGCAAGTTCACCATGGTCGGTTGAACTGCCATTATTAACAATCTCTAAACTATTGGATGGCAAAAAACCCGATGCAGTTTCGACCTCACGCTGCCACTGGGGCCAGCATCTGTCTAACTGCTGCAGGATGTTGGTCCCAGTGATGACTTGCTGGCGGCCCGGCGAAAACTTGACTAGAGCTGGGGTGGCAATGAGTCTAAAGTGTTCAACGAGATAGGGCTGTTCACTCACATCCACTACATCCAGCGAAAATACCTGACTCCCATTGAGCTGCTTGAGATGATTCCGCAGCTCTTGGGCATACTCACCAGAACTTGGACGCTTATCGATGAACAGCAGCAGCTTTATGGGAACTGGTGCCGTGTCAAATGTGTGGCTGCTTTTTTCCATCCCGACTTGTTTCTCTGCATTAGCATGAGCCATATCCTATAGCGTAGCCTGACGCCGCTCATAGCGCAGCTTTCGGACACGTTTTCTCCCCCCAAACTTGTTAAGTTGTCGGAAAGCGTGTCGGCAAAGAGGGGTCACTTTAAGAGCTGTCACGGCGATTGTGATTCTCGTCTCGATTAGCGATATCTGTATTACGAGAGAGGTCTTAGCACCGTGATAGGGGCTATTTGTACTGGAGAGTGCAAAAGCTTGGACATGGTAAGCATACCTCGCGAAGTTATCTACTTCCCTCCTCGGAAGGGGATCAGAGTTGTTTTACAGCCGAGTCTGCAGCAGGGGCACAGATCGAACCTCAATTATCGAGTGTGGGTAATGGGTTTCGGGCAACTTTTTGAGAGTACGAACGGGTCTTCTGGGTCCCAGGTTCTCTGAATCTGGACGCAGTTAATTTTGCTAGAGCTGTAAGGCTACGCATGATTAGTTGCCGCTGAATCAAGATGAGAAAATACAGCAGCGTGATGTTTTCAAGATATTGCAAACTGTAGAGTTTTCTTTCTATGCATGAAGTGGTGAGGCTTCATGCGGGGACCCTCAAAGGCTTCGTACAAAGAGATGTTACGCCCTGAGTTGTCAGAGCAGAGGTAAAGCAAACTGTCCTCTAAGGTGGAATAAGGACCTTCAAATCTTTTAATAGTATCCATAAAAATTACATAATGTTAAGGAGTCTCATTGTGGCTAACGCAGACGTCTTCCTCAAAAGTTCGAGAGTTCACCTCAATACAAACACTTTCAATCGGAATGGAAGCTCCGTCTGGGGTTGGCGCATTTTACTGGGAGGTGTGCTGGGTGCTTTATTGCTAAGTGCCTCGACCCAGGCCAGTCCTCTGAACCTAGCAGCGATTGCTTCTATCCCCTCAACTAGCGAAGGAGCCGTCACCCAGTTTGTAGAGGATGGGGTTTATTTCTACGGTGAAACCTCCCAGCCAGATGAACTGGGGGCAGGTTATATGGTCTTCGAAGCGCAAGACAATCAAGTGATAGGGGCTGTATTTATGCCCCATTCTTCCTTTGACTGCTTTGTTGGGCAAATTGGCGATCGCCAATTGTCGATGCAAATTACTAACAGTTACACCCAAGAAAGCTACGATTATGCGATCGCCTTGGTAGCCGTTGATGAGCCTATTGCCTCAACGGGCGGTGCTGTCCCGCTGCAGCTAGATGGTCTGGTTGATTTAGGAGCCCCCAGAGAGGCCGAACTCGCCATGTTATCTATCTGTCAGGCAGACGTAGGCGCCGCGACGATGTTGAATCTCTAATCTCGTAGTATGTGGGCTTGCAGCAGTATTGTGAGCCATCTACTGGATCCATATTGTGACCTTTGCTCTTGATCCCCATCGCTTGTTTGCAAAGATTTGCTGACCTTTACTATCAATCTTGAACCTACTTCGTTACAGAATTGACTGTAAGCGATGGGTCGCTATCTTAAGCTAAAAGCCGCGTTTACAGGGAAGGTGAAGCGTGAACGCAGCCGAACAGGCAACCAGTATCGAATTTGCGAGCAAGATTGCGACCGTCGTTCGTCTCTTCAAGACGGAGTTTCCGGATCTGCGGGTTGATCTCAAACCCTGGACCAACGACAGCAATACGCGATCGCTTGTGGACCCTGACTCAATTGACCTGGGGTTTCATTTCCCCGGTCTGAGCCGACTTTTGCAATGCCGTAGCTTGTTAATCCAGATTCGGTTTCATGATGACAGTGAAAGTCAGGCGAAACGGGTCATCGGGATTGAAGTTGGAGGGTTCGATCATCGCGGCAAACAGTGGACGTTTTCTACCATTCATCAGTGGGGGTTTGTCGGCGATGTTGTGCCTGAGGCAACTGCGGGCGATCGCCTCAAACAATGTTGCCGCCACATCTTCGATGTATTCAACAATCCGCTAGGAGAGTAAAGCCTGAACTAAAAGGTTCCCAACGGAATTGTGGTCTCCATCAATGCCACCCACTGTGATTTCGGCCTATGATTTCTGAAATCCCCTGTTCTTGGCGCGTATGACGACTCAAACCCAAACTCCGATCCCAGCTTTCTTTGATCCCCAAAAGGTGGATCAGGTCTATCGCGTACCGTATCAGGACCGGGCCAGCGAAGCTAAAGCTTGGGCTAACGCGCAGGGCATCACGCCTGCCGGTAGCGATCGCAAGCGCATCTGTCTATTGCTGATTGATGTGCAAAATACGTTTTGCTTGCCCGAATTTGAGCTATTTGTGGGCGGACGATCCGGGATGGGTGCAGTGGAAGATAATCAGCGCCTATGTCAGTTCATTTACGAGAATTTGGGGATCATCACTACCATCGCCCCCACGATGGACACCCATACAGCGGCCCAGATCTTTCATCCTCTGTTTTGGGTCGATACGGAGGGTAACCCGCCTGCGCCGATGACGATGATCAACCATGAGGACGTGGTCGCTGGAAAATGGCGCGTGAATGATGCGATCGCGGCTCAGCTTAAGGAGACAGACGCTCAGCAATTTGCGCTGCATTACACACAACGGCTGAGCCAAGATAGCAAATATCCCCTGACGATTTGGCCCTATCACTCCATGCTGGGGGGAATTGGGCATGCCTTGGTATCAACGGTGGAGGAAGCCTGTTTTTTCCATTCCGTTGCCCGCAATAGCCCTACCTGCTACGAAATCAAGGGCAATAACCCGCTGACAGAGAACTACTCGGTACTGCGGCCTGAGGTGCTGGAGGACAACCAAGGCAATGCGATCGCGCAAAAAAACACCCTCTTCACGGACCTCCTGTTGACCTTCGATGCCATTATCGTGGCAGGACAGGCAAAGAGCCACTGTGTAGCCTGGTCGGTAGATGATTTGCTGTTGGAAATTAAGGCTCGGGATACGAGTCTGGCTCAGAAGGTCTACCTGCTGGAGGACTGCACATCACCAGTCGTGGTGCCGGAGGTCGTGGACTTCACCGATGCTGCCGACGCTGCCTTTCAGCGCTTTGCCGAGGCGGGCATGCATCGAGTTACGACCGCAACGCCGCTCTCTGATTGGCCAGGAATGTAGTAGCTTTCAGCCTTTATGTTGATGCCGACTGAGCGAAGCATTTGATATTTCTAACTATGTGCCTCGCCTGCTGATTGGCAGGCGAGGTTACGGTAGTGGAGTTACGAGGTAAGCCTATGCAGGCTATTCAAGACGAGAGCGGCAATATTGTCATTGCCCAAAAGCCGAATCCTCCTCTTTTGGTTTGGCTGGCGGCAACCCTGCTAAGTCTTTTGCCAGTCGAGGGCAACGTTCAAATTGGCTTGGATGCGATCGCGTTTGGTGCTATCTTCACTTGGGCTTGGCTAGAACTCTTTCAAGGCGTCAATTTATTTCGTCGGGCTCTGGGGTTAATCGTATTGCTGTTGGCAGTTGGTTCCAGGTTGCAGTGGTGAATTACGTATTTGTGTTCAGGCTTACAAGGTTGATCTCCAAATGCTGTCATTTAAAGACTCGAAAGATTTCGTCAGCAAATGCCTGACTAATATATGTCAGCTCTAGTTGCCACAGTGAAAGGCAGCAAGAAACGGATCGATTCTGTTGGTTGGTTTCGATACAGTAGTGGCTGTCGAGTTATCGAGAATAGATGATAACGACAGCCGTGCATTTGCAAATCTCGTCCACCGTGAAGTCGCCCTCTCAGAATCCAGACGACTATGCTCGCATCGCCGAGGCGATTCAGTTTATTCAGGCGCATCGTCATGAGCAGCCCGATTTAGCCACGATCGCCCATCACATTCACCTCAGCGAGCATCATTTTCAGAGGCTTTTCAGCCGCTGGGCAGGAGTGAGCCCCAAACGATTTTTGCAGTACCTAACGGTGGAGTATGCCAAACGTAAGCTGGCAGAATCGCGATCGCTGCTAGACGTATCGCTGGATGCTGGACTCTCTAGTCCGGGCCGACTCCACTCGCTTTTTGTCACTTTGGAGGCCATGTCACCCGGAGAATATCGGGCTGAGGGTGAGGGGCTGGCGATCCGCTACGGGATCCATGCGACGGCGTTTGGGGAAGCGTTGATTGCGATAACCCCGAAAGGTATTTGCAACGTACAATTTCTGGACGCGGAAGCGATTACGGATGCCCAGGCTTGGCTTCAGCAGCGATGGGAACAAGCTGAGGTGATTCATGATCCAACCGCAACTGAGGCTGTGGGCGATCGCCTCAACCAGTCTTTGACGTCCCCTATCAACAAGCCGTTGCCGTTGCTGGTCAAAGGGACTAACTTTCAGATTCAGGTGTGGCGGGCGCTGTTGAGCCTGCCGTTTGGGAGCCTCGTAACCTATCAAGATATTGCGAATCGCATTGGTAAACCTCGTGCTGTGAGAGCAGTGGGGACGGCAATTGGCATTAACCCCGTGGCCTATTTCATTCCCTGTCACCGCGTCATTCGCAGCAATGGTGAATTGGGTGGCTATCGTTGGGGTTTAACACGTAAGTCGACGATTCTCGGCTGGGAAGCCAGTCAGCCTCAGGAGAACTATGAAACCGCTACAAATCGCTGAGTTATTTGCGCTGGCGGCGCTGTGGGGCGGATCGTTTCTCTTTATGCAGATCGCTGCTCCGGAATTTGGCCCCGTTTGGCTGATCGAATTTCGTGTTTTGCTGGCCGGACTGGCGCTGTTGCCGTTGTTGCTGCGGCAGGGCCTACTATCAGAGCTGAATCGTTCCCTACGCCCCCTGATGATTGTGGGACTTTTGAACTCAGCGCTGCCATTCTCCCTGCTGGCGTTTGCTTCACTCTATTTGCCCGCTGGTATGACGGCCATTTTGAACGGTACGGCTCCGTTCTTTGGGGTAGGAGTGGCGTTTGTGTGGCTGCACGAAAAGCTGACAGTGAATCGCGTTGTCGGACTGCTGCTGGGATTTACAGGAGTCGTAGTGCTGGTGGGGTTGCGGGAAGCTGCAGTTACGAGCAGCCTTTTGTGGGCGATCGCAGCGGGCCTATGTGCTGCCCTGCTGTATGCGATCGCGGCTCCGTTCATCCGCCTCAACCTGCAGGGGGTACCGTCGTTGGTTATTGCGACCGGTAGCCAACTGAGTGCAGCCGTCTGCCTGCTCCCCGTGTTAACGTTCACCCGCCCCGAGGCGTTTCCGACCACGCTCTCGATCCTGGCACTGGTAGGGCTAGCGCTGCTGTCAACATCGATGGCCTATATCCTCTACTTCCGGCTCATCAATTCGGTCGGGTCTACTCGTGCCCTCACGGTGACTTACCTTATTCCGCTGTTTGCCATACTCTGGGGAGCCTTATTTCTAAAAGAGGCGATTACGGTGGCGATGGTCATGGGAGGAGGACTGATTCTGTTGGGAACGGCGATCGCAAATGGTGTCCTGACCTTACCTAAGCGTCAGACTTAGAGCAACAACTAAATTGGAATCTAGAGTCTTTCGAAAATCTGGATTCCTAAGTTTTATTCCTCTCAATGCTCAGGAGGAATCTACCCATTTAAT
>JBCBJE010000347.1:0-6029 GCA_038523735.1 Cyanobacteria bacterium J06626_18
AATTACATCGTTTAGCTTCAAATCACATCTCAACTTAATTAAGCAGTTCGTTTAGGAGATAACCATGAGAAACCATTTCGTTGAAACCGAAGGTACCATCACTGAGTCATTGTCTGACGCCACATTCAAGGTCAAGCTCGATCGCGACTCTGAAGTTGTGTGTGATCTCTCGCGCAAAATGCGGAAAAACTTCGCGCCTGTTGATGTCGGCGATCGCGTCAATGTGGCACTAACTTCCTACAGCTCAACTCAAGGCTGCATTATTCACCAAGTCGCTTATCTAAAACAGCCAGAAGCTGTTTCTGTAGCTTAGAAGCGGCTTGCTGAATCATCGATCTGTGAAAGGAAATAAGGGTAGATGGTTCACCGATCATCTACCCTTTCATTATGTCGCTCTTTCATTCACTGACTGTTGACCATGCAACTGCACCTCTCCACTTGGCCCGAAATTGAAACCTACTTGCAGATTTCGAACGGTATTATTTTCCCAATTGGCTCCACGGAACAGCATGGCCCTACAGGACTGATTGGCACCGATGCGATTTGTGCCGCAACTATCGCGCACGGTGTAGGCGAGGAAACAGAAGCAATCATCGGGCCAACCATCAACGTCGGCATGGCTTTGCACCATACAGCGTTTCCCGGCAGCATCAGCCTGCGCCCCACGACTCTCATTGCAGTCATTCAGGACTATGTGAAACCTTTGGCTCGCTATGGATTCGAGCGCTTTTTCTTCATCAACGGGCATGGGGGCAATATTGCCACGCTGAAGGCAGCTTTTGCTGAAACCTACGCTCTACTGGCCGACCTCAACATCCCCAGTGCTCCCCAGGTTCGATGTAAAGTTGCCAACTGGTTTATGTGTCGTTCAGTTTATGCCCTCGCAAAAGAACTGTATGGTGACCAAGAAGGCTCCCATGCAACGCCCAGCGAAGTCGCCCTCACTCAGTTTGCGTACCCAAACCACATCAAGCAAGCCCCTCTAGAGCCTAAAGTTGCCCCCACAGGCTACCCCATCTACAGTGCCACAGACTTTCGCACCCACTACCCCGATGGACGTATGGGTTCCAATCCCGCCCTCGCTACCCCTGAGCACGGTCGACAGTTCTATGAAGCAGCCGTAAAGGAGCTGAGTGGAGATTATTTGAAATTTCTGGCGACGAATTAGGAGAGAGTGGGGGAGTGGAAGGGGAGTGGGGAGTGAGAAAGCCGTAAGGTGGGCATTGCATCACTACGACGAGATCAAACCTTGACTAACAAGCAATGCCCACCCCGCCAACCAACGATCAACCAAGAACCAAGAACTAAAAAACATCACCCCATCACCCCCATTCATGTCCATCCAAGCTTTCTTAGACTCCCTCCACAAGCAGTGTTGCGATCTCAACACAGGTACCTTGGCCTCCTACATTCCAGAACTAGCGAAGGCAAATCCTGACTGGTTCGCGATCAGTATTGTGACGGTAGATGGACAGATTTTTCAGGTCGGGGATGTGGAACAACCCTTTACGATTCAGTCCATTTCCAAGGTGTTTGTTTATGGCATGGCGTTGGAAGATTGGGGGCGCGATCGCCTGCTTGCGAAAGTAGGGGTAGAACCCACAGGCGATCCGTTCAATTCCCATATCCGCCTAGATGAAGACTCGCATCGTCCGGACAACCCCATGATCAATGCGGGCGCGATCGCGACGACGAGCTTGATCAAGGGCAGTACCCCAACTGAGCGCCTGAATCGGCTTTTAGCGATGTTTCGGCGCTATACCGGAGGCGAGGTGTACGTCGATATTTCGACCTTTCTCTCGGAGCGGGCAACTGGACATCGGAACCGCGCCTTGGCCCATCTGATGCTCAATTTCGGCATGATTAGCGAAAACCTGGAAGAGATCCTGGATCTGTATTATCAGCAGTGCGCAGTATTGGTTTCCTGCCAGAATTTGGCGACTATGGCAGCAGCGATCGCTAACAAGGGCATCCATCCAATGACAGGAGAACAGGTGGTTCAGTCAGAGTACGTGCGCGACATCCTCAGCGTGATGTACACCTGCGGCATGTACAACTTTGCTGGCGAATGGGCCTATCGCGTTGGCATTCCTGCGAAAAGTGGTGTTTCGGGCGGGATTATGGCAGTCGTGCCAGGTCAAGCTGGGATTGCCGTGTTTTCGCCTCCCCTCGACGGCAACGGCAACAGTGTACGGGGAATCAAAGCCTTTGAAGCCCTTTCACAGAAATACGGCTTCCACTTGTTCGATCTCTCCATGGGACACTGTCGATTTCAAAATAGTTTGCTTCTCAAGACTGAACAATAATTAAATTTAGAAATCTTAAAAGTCCATTAATTAAGAAGCCTGCCGGGGAGCGGGCGGTCCTCGTAGCTTGTCATCCTGGATGTAAGGAGTATGCTTGGCTGCTGCTGCGGCTTGTTGATATCAAGTTCAATCATGCCCATACTCCTTTGCACAGTTGAGGCCCTCTTGTCAGTGCTGCTTACTGTTGCTCGGATTGAATTTGGAGTTTGTTGATGCTGGCTGACTTACAAAAGCTTCTTTATCAACCAGGGTTGGTATCGCCGGCGTTCCAAATGTCGGTGGTTTTCTGCAGGAAGCGATCGCCGTCGACTTGGTAAAACCTGATGACCGATAGCGGCAATTCGTGGGGCTAAGTATCCGAAAAACAAGATAAATGCTTTAAGAAAATGGGCACCGATTCATCCAAACTTTATGAGAGCCTCCGTAGTATCCATGATACTTTTTGTTAGGCGGTATACAGTTTCTGCGCCTAAATCCATCGGCATTTCCGCGATCTATCAGGTGTTTGCGTCTAATCCCACTAGGTTATTTATCTAGTTTTCGGATTCTGGAATAAACATTAAAGTCTCTTAGGGAGATCACCCCTGATGTCTGATCGGTTTCCGGTAGCAGTCGCTCCACTGATTACGGATCCCACCGGTTCCACTAATACTCTTCAGTCTGAAGTAACGCAGAGCAACCCTGAACTTATCCTGCCTGCGCGCCCAACTTTAGTAGATACCACCCTGAACGTTATTGGCTCTTCATCTTCTCAGGCTGATGCAAAGGCTAGTCGGTGGCTCACTTTCCAGAAACCCAGCAGTGATGTCGCCAAAATTATGGGGCAGGCTTTGGCTGGCCTATCAGACCAAAACGGTGACCTAGCTCCTCAAACGCTACAGCTTGTGACGGGTGACCATGTTGTCGTTGATTTTGTTGCGTCCGGCAGCACTGAGGCGCTAGCGGCAGACCTGAAGCGGTTAGGCGCAAAAGATCTCGTTATTTTTAACCGCATGATATCGGCTGCGTTCCCGATCACCAGCCTCGAAGCAGCTGCTCAGCTTGAGAGTCTCCAGTTTGCCAGACCCAGCTATGGGCCGGTGACTAACGCGGGCTCGGTTAGTGGTCAGGGAGAGGCAGCTCTGAGAGCGGATGTAGCACGGTCGACTTTTGGGGTTGATGGCGCAGGGGTAACGGTCGGCATCTTGTCCGATAGCTTCGATAATTTGAAGGGTGAAGCAGCTGACATTGCGAGTGGTGACCTACCAGCAAACATTCAGGTCTTAGATGAGTTGAACACGGGCAAGGGCAAAGACGAGGGTCGCGCCATGGCTCAGCTGGTTCATGACATTGCGCCAAGTGCTGATATCCAATTCCACACTGCATTTGAGGGGCAGGCGAGCTTTGCCCAGGGCATTCTGGATTTGGTGGCAGCAGGATCCGACGTCATCGTCGATGACATCTTCTATTACACCGAGCCGATGTTCCAAGATGGCGTCATTGCTCAGGCAGTTGATCAAGCGGTAGCAGCAGGGGTAACTTACTTCTCGGCAGCAGGGAACAAGGCTGACCAGTCCTATGAGTCGGCCTTTCGCGGTGTGAATGACCCAGATTTGGAGCCCAGCTACCTGTGGCACGACTTTGATCCAGGCGCGGGTGTGGACACGCGACAGGAGTTCACGCTCGCAAACAATGAGTCCGTTTATCTTTCATTCCAATGGGACCAGCCCTTTGCTTCCGTTGGTGGCCCTGGCTCGGCTAGCGACCTCGACATTTTCATCCTGGATAAGAACGACCAAACGATGGTCTCTGGCGATGACTTCAACGTAGGAGCAGATGCCGTTGAGGTGATTTCTTTCACCAACACAACTGGGGCCACAGCAACGTTTGACCTGCTCATTGGTCAGTACACTCCCCAAGGGGGACCCACACCGACGCTGATTAAGTACATCGATTTCGATGGCGGTATCACCGACGCAGAATACTTCACGAACAGCGCCACCAGCTTTGGTCACACCAATGCTGAGGGGTCACTAGCGGTCGGCGCGGCTTACTACGACTACACCCCTGAATTTGGTCAAACACCTGCGATCGCCGAATCTTTCTCGGCCCTGGGCGGTATTCCTATCCTGTTTGATACAGCGGGCAATCGCCTCGCGACTCCAGAGTCTCGCGACAATGTTGACTTTGTAGCACCAGACGGCAGCAACAACACGTTTTTTGGCACGAGCGATTTCGATAATGATGGTCTGCCAAACTTCTTCGGCACCTCGGCAGCGGCGCCCCAAGCAGCAGCGGTAGCTGCATTAATGCTAGAACTTGACCCCACCCTGACCCCAGCAGACATCGAGCAGGCACTCGAAACGACAGCTCTCGACATGGCGACACCAGGGTACGATCGCCTCACCGGAACGGGCTTGATTCAAGCGGATGCGGCACTAACGGCGATCGCCCCACCGCCCCCCAATGCGGCGCCCGTTTTGGATGACGCTACGTTCGCGATCGCTGAGAATAGTGTGGATGGCAAGGTCGTAGGTACGCTGACAGCTATAGATACGGAGGGCGATGCTCTAAGCTACAGCATCGCTAGCAACGTTGATCCGGACGGCGATGGCAAGGCCGCTTTCCGTCTGGATGGTAATCAGCTGCTGGTTAACGACAGCGACGACCTAGACTATGAAGTCAACCCCAGTCTCATCATCGCGATTCAGGTCAGTGATGGCGAACTCACAGATGATGCGATCGCGACCGTGAAGCTGACGGATGTGGATGAAACGCCCGTTGTTGAACCAGTGACTTCGGCTGCAGACCTGGCTTTTGCCGAGTATGGCACCCTCGACCTTACTCAAGACTGGCAGACTGTCACCCTCAGCAACGACTACATCAACCCCGTTGTCATTGTGTCAGACCCTACGTTTAACGAGGACGAAGCAGCAGCAGTTCGCCTGCAAAACGTGATAAGCGATACGTTCCAGGTTCGGCTCCAGGAACCCACCATCCAAGATGACCTGCATGCGACTGAGTCGGTGTCTTACATTGTGATTGAGGCCGGCAATTGGATTCTCGACGATGGTACTCGCATCTCGGCAGATACCTACAACTCTAGTCGGACAAGAGGCTTCGACACCATCAACCTCACTGGCTTCGACGCTACGCCCACCGTGCTCTCCCAGGTGCAAACCTTTAATGACAGTGAATGGGTGATTACCCGAATTAAGGGACAATCCTCCAGTGGTTTCAAGCACACAATGCAGGAAGAGGAAGCTTTAAGGCGCAGCGGCCATGCTAGCGAAACGATTGGCTGGCTGGCGATCGACCAGGGCAGTGCCTCTGATGGCGATACGCTGCTAGAGAGCCGCAGCACGGCTCAAGACTACAACCACAACGGGTCTACCGTGAACTTTGCTGAAAGCTTTGATGCCGCTCCTTCATTAATTGCCAAGCTAGGCTCCG
Organism: Cyanobacteria bacterium J06626_18; assembly: GCA_038523735.1. Lineage (GTDB taxonomy): Bacteria > Cyanobacteriota > Cyanobacteriia > Phormidesmidales > Phormidesmidaceae > SIO1E4. The sequence goes on from JBCBJE010000347.1 coordinate 5,739, forward strand.
TTCGGGGTTCTGATACGGCCAACCTGCGTCTGAATGACATCACCAGCACCGGCTTTGGCGTTCGGGTCCATGAGGAGCAGTCTAAAGACAGCGAAATTACTCACATCAAAGAGTCGGTGTCCTTCTTAGCTCTGGATGGGACTGCAGGAACCCTGACAGGACTTGAGGTTTGAGGGAAGTCTAAAGGTAGTAGCCTCGTAGAATGGGCAAGCTGACGAGCGATTGTTTTTGCTGGTGAAAAGAGTTTCAGTTTGCCCATTCACAATACTATTCTGCTTATTGCTAGGATAA
>JBCBJE010000348.1:0-6026 GCA_038523735.1 Cyanobacteria bacterium J06626_18
CACTGTGTTGTGGGGGACAGGGTCTAAGGAACAGGGGAACGGAGAGCAGGTAGGTTGCTTCTCTACTGAGAGAAATGCTTGTGATGTCATTCCGTTCGCGAAGCGACTCCGCTAGGAGTAATGAAGGGAAGCGCAGTGAGGAATCTCAAGCATTTCTCTCAGTAGAGAAGCAACCTACCTGCTCTCCGTTCCCCTGTTCCTTAGACCCTGTCCCCCTCAACACAGTGAGATGTATTTATCCCAAATTAAGACTGCAGATTGTCTCTATCTTGGCGAGATTACTCAAATATCAATAAATTTCTGTTCAACGGCTTCTCGGTGATATTACGGGAGAATTGTGGGCACACTACAGTGCAAGAAGCGAAGAGAGTCTCAGCACCTCCCCAAGTTTCGGCAGTATCTGGCAGGACGACATCTATGCTTACCGCCAATGTTCCTAAAATTCGTTACCACGGTTGGGAAATCGATATTAAGCCCTGCGGAGTAGAGTTTTGCTTCGAGTGCCATACACCAACCTGTCCTGATGCCCTCGATGATGCTGAATCTTACATAACAAAAGCGGCTGCGTTAGCAGCCGCCCAGGCATTTGTGGATCGCGAATCAGCCGTACTGGCTCTGATCAAGCTGGCAAACGACTGGCTCATCAATGGGCTCATCAGTGAAGATGAGTACTGGGCACTGACTGACTTTGAGGAAGTACCACAGTAATCGTTAATTGCCGCTTAACCATTAACCTGTTCTGTTGATCGCACAGTCTTAACCTTCAGCAGCAACTGCAGGCTGCTTCAGCATATCTGACAGTTGGTTGATGCCACGTTGTAGACGTCGGGTCACAGTCATAGGGCTAATGTTCATTTGCTCAGCAACCTGCTTACGAGCCATACCCTGGAAGTAAACCTGCTCAATGACGATACGGATGTTTTCTTCCAGTTGGCTGAGGGCTCCTTGGAGCTGGGCGCGGTCTTCCTCCCACTGCATGAGTTTAGAGGTCTGTCCGTCGGTCAAAGACTCGCCAATCGTTAGGCCTGTATCATCGCCTTGACTACCGATGGGAGCATCCAGGCTGATAAGCGACCGATTCTTTTGAGCCAATTTGGCCTCTTGCCATTCAGCTTCCGAAACGTTGAGTTCTGCCGCAATTTCGGAGTCGCTAGGAGAACGACCCAATTCCTGAGTCAGTGTGTTCCGAACCTTTTGGGCAGCACGCTGAAGATCTTGGAAGCGACGAGGAATCTTAACGGTACCGCTGCGATCGCGTAGGTAGTGTAGGATTTCGCCCCGGATGTAAGGAACTGCAAACGAGCTAAAGGCGCAGCCTTGCTTAGGGTCGAAGCGCTCAATAGCGCGAATTAAACCCAGAAATCCGATTTGCTCTAAATCTTCATAGGCTTCCGAACACTGATGATTGAGCCGGTGAACTACCTTGCGAACAAGTCCTGTGTTGAGACGCACTAGCTGATTACGTAGCTTGATAGATGGAGCCTGATGGTAGGTGACTAGCAGCTCAATGATTTTGGCGGAGCGAGAAGCGTTTGATTTCATCGTTGGTCCTTGGGGCGAACTCCTTCAGTGTTGATGCCATTCTCTAAGAAGCAAGTGGTTGTCTAAACCCGTTGTTATACGGGAATCTCAATGGGTAGTCTCGCGAGACTCAGAGAACTCACGGAGAAGTCATACGTCTTTTACGGAGAGCAGAAAGTTTTGATGGCAGAGCAATGATCGCTGTCACAGGATGCTGTGTTCTATGCCTCTATTTATTTAGTTGAGTACACCTGTTGGTGAAGGTAGAGGGTGAAAGGGTAGAAGTGGGGAAGAGTGAAGGAATAGGTTCAGTCAATTATTAGATGGGAAATTACAGTGTCTCTGGTTGAGACCTGCCCAACTGTTTTTCACCAGTAGTGCACTAGGGGAAACAGGGAAGAGGAAAAGGGAAGAAATTAGTCGTCCTAGGGAGAATCTGTACGGGCTTTGCGAAGATACTGCTCGAGGAAAGGAAGGCCGCCGATCGCGGGTAAAAAGTAGCGTGAGGTGCCCAGCAGCCCCAGAGCTGCCCCAGTCGCTTCATCAAAGTAGGGGGCATAGAGCCAAATTAACGCGGCGTCGCGGGTGCCCACCCCAGCAAAGGTTAAGGGCAGCAGTCCAGCCAAGATGCCTAGGGGGGAAAGGGCCAGATTGGTGTGAAAGGGAACCCAGGCTTTCAGCGCCAGGATGAAGAACCAGAGCTGTAACAGGTGCAACAGCCAGATAAAAACGGAGCTGCCGACGACCTTCCGAAGACGGCGCCTATCTTGCCAAAAATAAGCGTGCATTTCTGACCAGGCAACCTGTAATTGCTTGAAGCGAATTTTGAGTTTTTTGGGGGCAAGTTTCTGACCCAAGCTAAAAGCCGCGTTGGCAAATCGAATCGATCCGAGTAGTAGGATGCCCCCAGCGAGCCCTAGAAATATGGCGCCAGTCATCCACCCAAATAGGGCCGTTTTGGGCGTATAGATCAATAGCCCAAACAGGCACCACAGCAGCAGCGACAGCATATCGCAAGCCTTCTCAAACACGACTAGTGAGAGAGCCAAAGAGCCACTGAGATGACCGCGATCGCGCATGAAGTAAGCCTTAGCAATGTCTCCTGCCTTGGATGGCAGCACCATGTTCAGAACACTAGCCGCCAGAATCAAACGATTGGCCTCCCAAAACGGCAGTTCTTGCTGAGGCGGCATAAGATATCGCAAACGCTGAGACGTAAAGAGCGTAATCGGCACCACCATACCGAGGCTTACCGTCATCCATCGCAAATCACTGTTGCGGAAGACGTCAATCAGGCGCGTAAGGTCTATCTTCCAATAGAGAACGGCCAGAATAAGCAGGCTAACAGCGATCGAAACTAAGCGCTTCACAGGTCACGATGGGGAGAATTAGAGTCTGGCTGAGTCCAATTGAGGCGACGGAAATGCAGCTGATTTTCCTCCAGAATTTTACGATTAACAGCCAGCAGATCGGCCACCAACCCCAAAATCCACAGCTGAAAGCCCATCAGCATGAGAATTGCACTCAGAATCAGACTCGGAACGTGGGAACGAGGGGTACCACCAAAATAAAGAATCAGCCAGCGGACGCCCAGCAAAAATCCGACGCTGAAGGGAGCACTCCCCAAAATCAGAAAGAAGCGTAGGGGCCGATACGCCATAAAGATTCGCAGAATGATGAAGAGCGATCGCTTCACATAGGTCGGAATGCTTTTGACCAGCCGCGAGGGGCGTAGATAGCCGTTCGTCCGGATGGGCACTGAGGTTACCACCATTCCCCGCTGTCCGGCCTGAATAATAGTTTCTAGGGTGTACGTGTATTCGTTAAAAACATTCAGCTTCAGTGCCGCCTCGCGGCTGAAGGCTCGAAATCCACTCGGTGCATCGGGAATGCGCGTATTGCTGGCAATCCGTACCGCCCAGCTACCCAACCCCTGGAGGCTCTTTTTCAGCGGCGAAAAGTGCTCAATGTCGTTAATTGGGCGCGCTCCCACCACCATATCTGCTTCCCGACTGAGAATGGGCTCAATCAACTTAGGAATATCCGCCGCGCAGTACTGATTATCCGCATCCGTGTTAACGATAATGTCTGCACCTGCTTTCACCGAGGCTTCTAGCCCTGCCATAAACGCCCGCGCCAGTCCCTGGTTATTGCTAAAGCTCACAGTATGTTTAACCCCACAGGCCCGCGCCACCTCAACCGTCCGGTCCAGACTGCCGTCATTAATGATCAGCCACTCCACAACATCCACACCCGGAAGCGCCTTGGGCAATTCCGACAGCGTCACTCCCAACGTGGCTTCTTCGTTGTAACAGGGAATCTGGATAATCAGCTTGACCATGGGCGGGGGCCGGGGAATAGGTGGGAACAGAATCTATAGTTTACGTTGTATATTCCGCATTAATTCGCACGTAGTCATAGCTGAAATCACAGCCCCAGGCGATGCCGGCACCGCTGTTGGGTCCGATGCTGACCTGGATGGAGACGGTGTCAGTTTCTAGATATTCGCCCGCGGCAGCTTGCTTTAGATATTCGCTAGCAGCAGCACGATCAAAGGGTTGAGGCTGGCCGTGTTCCATCAGAAGAAAGTCGCCAAGTTGGATGCGGAGATCGCCTTGGTCGAAGGAAACTCCTGCTTTGCCAGCGGCCATGGCGATACGGCCCCAGTTAGGATCGGCTCCATAGATAGCGCATTTTAGGAGCGAAGAACCGGCGATTTCTTTAGCGATGCTACGGGCTAAGGCATCGTCGGGTGCACCAGTAACGACGACTTCTAGCAGGCACGTCGCGCCTTCGCCATCGCGCGCGATGGCCTTGGCCAGATAATCACAGATCTCGGTCAGCATGGCTTCGAGGCGTTCAGCCGCCGGGCCAGGGGTGGTAATGGCTGGGGTTCGCGATTCCCCGTTGGCGAGGGCTAGCACACAATCATTGGTGCTAGTATCGCCATCGACCGTGATTTGGTTGAAGCTGTGGGCGATCGCGCGGCTCAGCATCGACTCCCAGAGCGCCGGCGAAACTGTCGCATCACAGGTCACAAAGGCCAGCAATGTCGCCATATTGGGATGAATCATGCCTGAGCCCTTAGCAATTCCCCCAATTCGTACTGGACGTCCATCGAGCTCCATTTCTAAAGCAATGGATTTGGGGACGAGATCGGTCGTTACGATAGCTTTGGCAGCGTCATCAGACCCAGTTTCTGACAGCGCCGCAACGGCTTGCGGAATGCCCGCAACCAGAGCGTCCATCTTGATACGCTGACCAATCACACCGGTAGAAGCCACTAATACTGACTCCACAGGAATAGATAACGCCTTGGCCACCTGCTCACAGCTCGTAACCGCGTCTTGCCAACCCTGCTGCCCTGTACAGGCGTTTGCCTGTCCGGCGTTCACAATAATCGCTTGGGCTGCAGCTTTAGCTTCTAAGCGCTGTTGACAGTATTCAACACAGGCTGCGCGTACCTGGTTAGTCGTAAACACCCCCGCTGCGATTGCATCTGTATCCGACACCATCAAAGCTAAGTCGGGTGCCCCTGATGGCTTCAACCCCGCAGCAATTCCGGCAGCCCGAAACCCCTTGGGTGCAGTAACTCCCCCTTCGACCACCTGCCAATCTGCCATAGCTGGCGACGCTCCTATGCTGTTTTCAGAACCCTGATTATACGCTTCAACTTCCCTGTCCTGAGCTAGCAACTAATGAATTAGGGTATCAACTTAAAAGTGGGAAATTTAGGGGACGAAAAGAGCCAGAAGAGCACTAAATTCTAGCTCCTGGCGCCTTAACTCCCTACCCAATCGAAGTTTTTCAGCTTAATACAGCTACCTGTGATCTGGCTAATCGATAAGGGGCAAAATGCGATCGCCTCAAAACAGAATGAAACACAAAGACGACATCTCTTAACCAAGCCATAAACTTTGGTGTCAGGGCATACCCCACCGAAGAACACCGCAGTATAGTTGGAATCAAGGAGCAATTAGCTCCGGTCTTGCATCGGATGTTGAGTTCACTTCAAATAGGAGGTTAAATATCGAGTTAACGTCTGATTCAGTTTCATCAACGGCAGCAGCGCCCAATCAATCTTTTGACATTTCCTCTAATAGATCCCAGAGAGCACTGCAGTAGATACCCAACAACACAAATTCTTAAAGTGTAGGTATCGAAACATCTCAAACTAGGTTCAGTATAAGTGAGGAGGCGGTTCAGGAGAGACGAGCTGGGCGTTGCTGCCACGTTCTGAGTTTATCGAAGAAAATCTGCAGCACGTAGCATACATATAATCGTACCGAGGTATCAATTTTCCTCTTCTTTCTGAAACAATTCAATTTAGGTGTAAGTATAAAAGTAAATTGTTAGAAGGGAAGACGCCGTCGACAGAGAAGTGGAATAATTGCCTTCTATTTTTCGTTCAAGGTTGAATATAGTTGATATTACGTAAACCTGATTCGGCAACTTAAGTTACCTTATAAGATGAAAGTACTGACAGCTTTACTAAGTATCTTTAG
>JBCBJE010000349.1:0-6015 GCA_038523735.1 Cyanobacteria bacterium J06626_18
CGCACCGAATTCAGAATCGACATGCGCGACCAGTTTTCCTGATCCTTGTAGGCTTCGCCCACGCGGTCTTGGCATTCGATATAAGCCTGATAGTCGGCCAGCAGCAAATAGGGATCGCTGTAGACGAGGGAATCGATCAGCGGCTTAAACAGTTCACGGTTGCCGTGGGCAAAGAAGCCTGAGTTGATCAGGTCAATCACCTCTTTGAGTTCAGCATTACCGTTGTAGTAGTCCCAAGGGTTGTAGCCGCTCGATTTGAGGTTAACAACTTCTTCTGCCGTAAGCCCAAAGAGGAAGAAGTTTTCATGCCCAACCGCATCGCGGATTTCCACATTGGCGCCATCTAGTGTGCCGATTGTCAGCGCCCCGTTCATGGAAAACTTCATGTTGCCGGTGCCTGAGGCTTCCTTACCCGCCGTCGAGATTTGCTCGGAGAGGTCAGCGGCAGGATACACCGTCTGGCTAACCTTGACGCTGTAGTCTGGCAAAAAGACAACCTTGAGGCGATCGCCTACCACCGGGTCCGTATTGACCACTTCGGCCACTGCATTGATGAATTTGATCACCAGCTTCGCCATCATGTAGCCGGGAGCTGCTTTACCGCCAAAAATAAAGGTACGGGGCGTGATGTCTAGGCTTGGGTTTTTCCGGATGCGCTCGTACAAGGTAATGATATGGAGCACATTGAGGTGCTGGCGCTTGTATTCGTGAATCCGCTTCACCTGAATGTCGAACAGGGAGTTGGGATTCACCGCAATCCCCGTGCGCGCCTTGATCCGCTGGGACAAGTCCCGCTTGATGTCGTGCTTGATCTGGCGCCACGCATCTCGGAAGCCAGGATCATCCGCGTAGCCCTCCAACTGCTTGAGGTTGTCGAGGCTGTGAATCCAGTTGTCGCCGATTTTTTCGGTGAAGAGCTGCGATAGGCGGGGGTTGCTAAGCACTAGCCAGCGGCGAGGGGTCACCCCGTTCGTAACGTTCTGGATTTTGTTGGGCCACAGCTCATGGAAGTCGCGCAGGACAGTCTGCTTCAGCAACTCGGTGTGCAGTGCGGCCACGCCGTTAATGGCATAGCTGCCCACACAGGCCAGATTTGCCATGCGGACATAGCGCTCACCGCTTTCGTCAATCAGCGATAGGCGGGCCATTTTCTCGGGATCGCCCATGAACTGAATACGGACCCGCTCCAAAAAGCGCTGGTTGATCTCAAAAATAATTTCCAAATGTCGGGGTAGAATGCGCCCAAATAAATCAACCGACCACTTCTCTAGCGCTTCTGGTAAGAGCGTGTGGTTGGTGTAGGCAAAGGTCTTTTGCGTGACTTCCCAAGCTTCATCCCAGCCCATGCCGTGCTCGTCCACCAATAGACGCATGAGTTCGGCGACGCCAACTGCCGGGTGGGTATCGTTAAGCTGAGCCGTAAACTTCTCATGGAAGGTGTTGAGCGTCCGTCCCGACTTGAGATGCAGGCGAATCATGTCTTGCAGAGCACAGGACACAAAGAAGTACTGTTGCTCCAAACGCAATTCTTTGCCCTGAATTGGCTCGTCGTTGGGATACAGCACCTTGGAGATATTCTCAGAGGTGACTTTGCCATCGACGGCACCGTAGTAATCGCCGACGTTGAATGCCTGGAAGTTGAAGGATTCGATCGCTTCCGCTTTCCACAATCGCAGTGTATTGACGGTATTGACCCGATAGCCAGGGATTGGGGTGTCGTAAGGAATGCCCTTGACCAAACGACCCGGTACCCACCGCACGCGATAGCGTCCATCCATGTCGGTGTAGGACTCAGTTCGTCCGTAGAATCCGACCCTAACAGAGGCTTCCGGTCGCGAGATTTCCCAGGGATTGCCGTACTGTAGCCACTTATCGGTGATTTCCACCTGCCAGCCGTCTTTAATCTCCTGGTCAAAAATGCCGAACTCGTAGCGAATACCGTAGCCGATCGCGGGAATCTCCAAAGTCGCTAGCGATTCCATGTAGCAGGCTGCCAGTCGCCCGAGGCCACCATTCCCCAGCCCCGGTTCCTCCTCCTGGGCCTGCAGCACAGTTAAATCCAGCCCTGATTCCATCACGGCTTGGCGGATTTTATCTTCTAGATTTAGGTTGATGAGGTTGCGGCCCAGGTGTGGCCCCAGAAGAAACTCGGCGGAGAGGTAGCAAACGATTCGAGTCTCGGGTTTGCGGCAGGCGGTGATGGTGTTGAGCCAGCGCTGCAGCATACGATCGCGCACGGTGTAGGCCAGAGCTAAATAGAAGTCGTTAATAGACGCCGTTTCAGGCGATTTGCCTTGAATGTAATAGAGGTGATCCGCCAGTGCTCGCCGTAGGGTTTCGACACTTAAGCCCGTGCGATCGTCCTCTATATGCAGCTGGGGCGTAGGTCTGTCCATGGATGCGGTCATTGGGAATCACTCCTTATTGAACCTGGCAAAAGTTGTTGAACTGGCAGAGACATCAGCATAGATGTCCCTAGTCTCGATAAGATGGCGTAGCGGTGAGCTCGGGAATCTCCAAACGTTCGTGGTTGTGTGAACGGGTTGAATAACCTCCGGCTAGAAAATTATCAGATAGGGCAGGTTTTGGCTGTGATCTAGTGATCGAAATCATCTAATTCAAGCTCAACCTGCCCTAATAAGACTGGAATTACGTCGATTCAGTGCCTCTTAGGTAATAACTGTAGGCGCTTCCCGACCTGTTAGCTCCTTGATTTTGGCGATTTCATCGGCCAGTTGAATCAAATCCGCCAGTGCAGCCTGGGTTTCTTGGGCGTGCTTACTGGTGTCTGCCTCGTACCGTTCGACATACAGCCGCAGGGTTGCACCTTGGGTACCTGTCCCTGACAGCCGAAAAACAATCCGAGAACCATCGGTGAAACCAATGCGGATGCCCTGCTTGGCCGCTACACTGCCGTCGATGGGGTCAGTGTAGCTAAAGTCGTCGGCGTAAGCTACTTCATAGCTCCCGAAGGTTTTCCCTGCCATGGAGCCCACTGCCGATCGCAGATTCTCCATCAGCGTATTGGCCGGTGCCTTATCAATGCCTTCGTAATCATGACGCGAGTAAAAGTTGCGTCCGTAGGTAGCCCAGTGTTCCTGCACAATGTCTTCCACCGACTGCTGCTTCACAGCCAAAATGTTGAGCCAGAACAAGACCGCCCATAGGCCGTCCTTTTCACGAATATGGTTGGACCCGGTTCCGAAGCTCTCTTCGCCGCAGAGTGTCGCTTTCCCGGCATCCAGCAGATTACCGAAGAACTTCCAGCCTGTGGGCGTTTCATAACAATCAATGCCGAGCTTGGCCGCAACCCGATCCGGGGCTTGGCTGGTGGGCATAGAGCGGGCAATACCAGCCAAGCCATTGCGGTAGCCAGGAACTAGCGTCGCATTAGCCGCGAGAACGGCCAAACTATCGCTCGGTGTGACGAAGAAGTTGCGTCCCAGGATCATATTGCGATCGCCGTCCCCATCCGACGCTGCACCAAAGTCGGGGCCATCATCCTGAAACAACACATCGACCAGGCTCTTGGCATATACCAGGTTGGGATCGGGGTGACCGCCGCCAAAGTCTTCCAACGGTTCGCCGTTCTGCACCGTACCGGCAGGGGCATTCAGTCGCCGCTCAAATAGGGCTTTGGCATAGGGGCCAGTGACGGCGTGGAGGGAGTCGATACAGGCCCGGAAGTTGCCACCGCTGAGTAACTGCTGGATCTGGGCAAAGTCAAACAGCGTCTCCATCTGCGCGCCGTAGTCAGCAACGGGATCAATGACTTCGACAGTCATATTGCCGAGCTGAGTGGTGCCAATCCGATCCAGGTTGACGTCGGAGGCTTCCAGAATTTTGTACTCGTTAATTGTTTTACTGCGCTCAAAAATCGCGCTGGTCACTTTCTCAGGGGCGGGACCACCGTTGCCAATGTTGTATTTAACGCCAAAGTCTTCTTCGGGACCGCCGGGGTTGTGGCTGGCGGAGAGAATGATGCCGCCAAAGGCATCGTTTTTGCGGATGACGCAGGAGGCTGCCGGTGTGGAGAGAATGCCGCCCTGTCCAACTAATACGCGGCCAAATCCATTGGCTGCGGCCATTTTAAGAATGATTTGAATGGCTTCGCGGTTGTAGTAACGCCCATCGCCGCCCAGCACGAGGGTTTGGTTCTGAATCCCCTCGAGGCTGTCGAAGATGGATTGAACAAAATTCTCAAGATAGTTGGGTTGCTGAAAGGTAGGGACCTTTTTACGTAGGCCCGAGGTACCGGGCTTTTGGTCGGAGTAAGGCTGGGTGCTTACCGTTTGCACTGTCATAGAACCTCCCGTATCGCAGCTATTGGTGGCGGAGTTCGGTGAAACGATGGGTCACGACATCCCTTACGCCCTGCCCCAGAAACCACCAGAACCAGCCACATGCATTATGGGTCAGCACCTTGAGCTACGCAAACCGTTATGGGCTAGTCTTGACGCGATCGCGCCTTACTAGCGCTCCGCTATGAAGATTAGCTGGGGAAAGGGGCGATCGCTCACACCACCATGAGGGACTGATCCCAACTATTAGGGTGCGATCGGTTACCGACCACCCCGCCAGTATGGGCGAGAAACCATAAGACCCCGTTAAGTTCACAAACCTTTTCATCGCACCAGATCCGAGGGTTCTTGTTGAAGGCGCACACGGTTTCTTTTTCCTTGGTCAAAGAACCCTCGGATCTGACCTCAAAACAGCGCCACAATTGGGGGCAGCAAAGTCTTACACGCATTCGCCAGCTTCGAAGCTTCACTCAGCGGCTCAGTAATGGACTTAAGCGCCGCCGTTGCCCGCTTTGCCATCCGCTGCATCGCGCTTTCCTGCGGCTGAGTCCCGGCTTCAGCCAGCTTCGCGACTTCGCCGAGGGCTTCTTTCTTTTCAATCTCGCTCAGCTCGGTGTCCTGCTCTACGGCTGCCTGCAATTGCACCAGCAGCTCCTTAAGACTGGGCTGGTCGGTACCGGGCGTAGTGTCGGGTAGCTGGCTAATTTGATTGCTGACCTGACCGCTGATTTCACCCAGGTTGAGGGTGCTGCCCGTGAGGTTGAGATCGCCCCCCGCGTAAACGCTGCCGTCGCCTGTCTTGATGCTGGGGTTGTTGCTTTTTGTCATGGCAGTATTGTGGATTTCCAAAGAGGACAGGATTTTGCTGAAGCCGAGGGCCACTTCTTTCACATCATCGCCCCGGCGTCTTTCGGCTTCTAGTTCAGCACGGGCGGTAGCTGCCTGCAGACGAGCTTCGTACATCTCATCCCAGGTGCTCTCAATCTCGCCTTTGTCAGTGCCGTCTGGGACTTGGAGGGTGACCAGCACATCGTCGCCTTTGCGCTCAAAACCGCGAATGGCTTCGGGATTGAGGTCGGGATGGATGTCCATCAAGCCCTGCAACGCCGCTTTGAAGGACTCAGGGTTGACGCCGTTGCGGATGAGGATCTGCACGGTGTCGAGCATTTCTTTGAAGAACTTCTCGAAGTCGCCGGGTTGAAAGTCTTTGTCGGGATTGTGGGGGCGGCGTTCGCGACTGCCGTGATCGTCCGGCTGCTCTAGTAGGAAGACGTATTGGCAGTCGATGGCTTTGAGGAGGGTGGTGCTGTCGATGTTCCAGGCTTCGAGGCACGCTCCGGTGAGGTGGGCTGCGGTGAAGTCGGTGCCAACGCATTGGGCTGCGGTGAGGTTTGCGCCCTGCAGTTCCGCTCCCTGCAGCGTGGCTCCGTTGAGGTTTGCGCCTTTGAGATTAGCGCGGTGGAGTTTGGCTTCGGCTAGGTTGGCACCGCGTAGATCGGCTTTGGTGAAGTCTTGATCGACGCCGTTGAGTGTGATGAGGAGGGTGCGGACGCGAGGATCTTGTAGGTTGTGGGTGCCGAGGCGGGCGCGATCGAGCTTTTGGGTATGGTGCCAGCGGACGTGGGTGAGGGTGGTGGGGCGATCGCGGAAGTTGGCGAAGTTGGTGCTTTTGAGGTGGGCGTGGGCAAAGGTGGCAGCGGTAAGGTCTGCGCCG
>JBCBJE010000350.1:0-6013 GCA_038523735.1 Cyanobacteria bacterium J06626_18
GGATTTCTCTAGATTATTCAAAATAGGAATATGCACCTGTGCTTCCATGGGTATGTTTACGGCCACTTTACTGCCTGCTAGAGCAACTACACTAGTCACTGGCGATATAAATACAGCGGATATAGACAGTAAGCTACTGGGCTTTAAAGGTAGAGGAGCACCTCCCCCTGGAGAAAGGACCAGTGGTGGAACACGAGGCGATTGTCCCGACACGGATGGGCAATCACTAATAGCTTTAGTGCCTGAGCATACCTACGGCGAAACAATTTCAGAGCATCCGACATTATGGTTCTATGTGCCTTACACTGCTGACCAAGTCGCTAGAGGCGAATTTTCGCTGCAAGACGAGAACGGCGACAATATTGCAGAATCTGTACCTTTTACACTCCCTAATGATGTGCCCGGTTTTGTAAGTATCACGTTACCGGAGGTCTTTGCCCTAGAGACTGTAGGAGATGACTATCAGTGGTATTTTGAGCTTTACTGTATTCCCAACGGCAGTCCAGTGTCTGTGTATGGTTGGATTTAGAACGTCGGAGAATTACCTGAACTCGAAGACCAATTGAATCAGGCAAATACACCCGAGGATGTGGTGTTTGCCGAGCATTTAATTTGGTTTGATGCCGTGAACTCATTAGCTGAACTACGAGCACAAGATGCAGAAAGTTCTGAGCTGACAGAACGCTGGAATCAACTCATGACTGCTGAAGAGGTCTTTTTACAAGACTTGCCTGAAGCCTCTTTCGTCGGTAGCGTTAGGCTCGAAACCTCAGAGCCAGTTGCCGACTAGGATATAGGGTGCCCAGTGCAGTGGCCGTTGCCAATTAGAATTTTCCCAAAGCTGTATCTGGGCTCGCCGTAATGCTTCGGCCTTGGTGATGCCGGGATTATCTTTTAGATTTTGATAGAAATTTTGCATCAAAGCTGGGGCTGATTCATCCTGCACAGCCCAGAGCGTTGCTAGCGTACTACGTGAACCAGACCTTACCGTTAAGCCTGCCAGTCCTAGCGTGGCTCGTTTGTCTCCCGAGGCAGTATTGCAGGCACTCAAGACCAGCATTTTGACGCTACCTTCTGAATCGTTGCGCGTACGCAATAGCTTGTCTAGTTTACGGGCTAAAAGGGGGCCATCTGAAAGCATAATAAATGTTCTTTCAGGATCAGAACTGAACTCGCCATGAGTAGCTAAATGGACGACAGGGAAGGTCTGCTGTGTGACCTTCTTCGTCAATTCTGCCTCAGTGAGATCGCCGTCGAGGAGGACATCGGCTGGGAAGATATTTTGTAACGCTTCAATCTCTTCTTGGACGTTTTCAAGTCCAGAAAAATCACCCTCACGAAGGGGATGTTTCACGGATTGACTCACCCCTCCAGCAAACAGATTGATGTTTCGGGATAAGGGCTCTGGTTCCAAAAGATTACGGCTGGGTACTAGAACAGTCGCGTATCTCTGAAGTAAGTAGCGATCGCGTTCTGCATCATACAAAACACCCATTGGCAAGCTTCTGAGAGAACCATCCAGGACAAAAGCCAGCGTTGTAAGATTGCTTTCGTCAATGTCAGTCTCAGTGTCTAAGGCTGTTTCAAATGGACGAATAATCCCATCATAAATTTTGCTCGTCAGCGCTTGGACTGCGTTTGTGCCTCTAGGACTCTTCAGTTCTTTTTGTAAAGTTGTTAAAACATCATCAAATTCCTCCTGAGCAATTCTGTACTCATGATTCTCAAGCTTTTGTGCTGCGAGCGACTCATCGGGGAGACTGAGGATAATTTCGATACGATCTTTGAGAACAATCCCATAGAGAGTAGCAGCGGTTCTATCAACAACTTCCTCATCCAATTGTGCGGCAGCTAGGCTGCACTGTAGAAAGTTCTCTAATTCTGCTAGCTGCAACGTATCAATAAACTGAATTGCGTCCTTAAGCACCTCAGGGTCAGTTTCCTCAGGCTGGCGTAGAAGCAGATCGACCAGTTCGCGATACAGAGGCTCGACGTTATCGCGAAACGAAAACTGGACATCTGAATCAATCGTTAGAAGATTGCCACGAACCGAATCGAGCGTCTTAGCCGCCTGTTTATAGTGAGCGATTGCGTCATCCTCCTTACCCTCAGCCTCAGCCAATCGACCTAGCTGCCACTGCCACTGGAACGCGATATCCGGCAACGCCGATGGCTGAGCCAGGAATAGCGCCTGCTCGGTGAGTTCGCGGGCGGTTTGGTGCCAGGTCAGATTGGCATTAAAGGATTTCGCCGACAACGCATTGTCTGCAGCTTGGGGATAAAGCGTCGTCAAAGCCTCATACCAGCCACCCAAATTCCCCAAGGTATAGGATGCAGCTACCGCATCTTCTAAGTCTTGGGCGATCGCGATCGCGCGCTCCAGCAGGGTCTGAATCGTTTGGGGGGAAATTGCATCTTTGGTCATGGGCACTGCCCCAGTGTCCTGCCCAGGTTGGCGACTCAGATTCAGACAGGCTCCTTGCTTGGCCAGAGCAATATGGGCATACACCTGTGTCCGACTGGGCCGCATTGTGGGGAGCTGCTGTTCTACCCGACGCCAAGTTTGCAGAGCCGCTGTAGTATCGAGCTGGTTGCGAGCTTGCAAGACGGCTAGCGTGTTCAAATCGGTAGCGACCTGATTCGGCGCATATTCAGCAGCAACTTCGTAGTAATCTAGAGCCGTTTGATAGTTCTCGAGGGATAGCGTGTCGGGAAGATTTGGGAGCGAGCAAACCCAGGGGGGAATGCCCTGACGGTTGATCGAAACGAGCCGCTCCTTGTCGCGATTCCCAAGGGCATGATACGTGGTGCCCAAACTAAGCTGCAGGGCGCTCATCAGCTCGGGCTGGTCCAAATTCTGGGTGATCGCAAGCGCTTCTTCGAGCGTCGTCTGCGATGCACTTAGCTGTCCTATCGCTCGTTTGATATTGCCCAGGTTCAGCAACCCTTTGGCTTTAAGGGGTGAGTCCGGCTGGGTGCTGATGCTTTCTTTAATGGTATCGGCCAGAGTGTCTGCCTGTTGAAACCGTCCCAGCGACTGAAGCGCTTGTAGTTGGTTGGTTTGGCTGGCAATTTGCCCTTCGCGATCGCCCACTGCAGTGTAGGCCCGCTCTGTTTGCCGCCATACTTCTAAAGCCCGGTCAGGATTCCCTTTCTGTAGCAGTCCTTTGCCGTAAACGTTGAGCGCCGATGCAAAGATGTGGAGTTGTTCGGTGCTCAGGGTCGGGAGGGTATTCGTGACGATCTCGTCGGGGGGGACTTCGAGTAAGGAGAAGCAGGTTTGCAGGGCTGCCTCGGCAGCTCCCCAATCACCAGAGGCTTGATGCACCAGCGCCAGGTTGCTGAAAGTGATGGCCCGCTGTAGCGACTGGGTCTGTGGATCAAACGCGGCGATCGCGGCCTCCAGCGATGTCACTGCATCCGAGTACTGGCCGTCTTCAAACTGCTGCTGCCCCTGCTCGACTAACGCGACTGGATCGACTTGAGCCTGGACAGGAAATTGCATGAGCAAAGGTCCAGTGAGGGCAATCGCACAGGCCAAGAACATGGTCAGCCCCAACCGCTGCCAGCGTTTGCGGCTCAAAACGGCGTGTAGATCACGGAAAAAGTCAGACCATTTTCTTGCCATGTGTCCCCCGTTGAGCCTGCATCAATCAGTGGAATGCCCCAGTCCAAGCGAGCGGTGAAGTTGTCGCTGGTTTGCCACTGCAGCCCCACCCCAGCAGAGGCCAGCGTATTCGGGTCCGGGGGGGCAATTCTGGGACCACTGTTCCACCCGGCACCAAAGTCGACAAATGGAATGAGTTGTACGGTACTGTCCCACTCGGGAATCCGCAAGATGGGTAGGCGCACCTCTGCCGAAGCCAAAATGCCGTTATCCGTCAACAGCAGATCCTGACGATAGCCGCGTACACTCCCAAACCCGCCGATGCCAAATTTCTCGGCTGAGGGTAACCGGCGATCAGCGAGTTGCAGATTGCCTCGCACGACAAGCAGTGTTTCGGGGGCGAGCACGCGCACCCACTGGGCCTGCCCCAGCCAGGTGAAGAAGCGACTGTCTGGCAAAGCTTCAACCCCTGGTACCGGATTGTTGATGGTGGAATCAAAGGCATCGAGTCCAAAGCTAAAGCGCGATCGCAATGCCAGTACTTGGGAGGCATCCCGCAGTGTATATTCCTGACCAAACCGCAGCGCAGCGATCCGGAATTTGCCGTCCGCAGTGGCTCCTGGCGACAGAGGAAAGCCTTCATCGAAGAGAAAGGAACGGCTGTTGCGCAGAGACCCCGTCAAGCTCAAGTTGAATTCTTGAAATGTCTGATCCCGCACGGTTCGAAAGACAGGATGTCGCAAACTGATCGCGTAGGTTTCGGATTCTGATTCAAAATCGGGACCGCGACCATCTTCATTAACGTCGAAAAAATCGGATTCGATAATCTCATTTTGAGCCGAGCTGTAGCTGAAGCTCAGACTCGTACCCTCGTTTCCTAGAGGTAGCTCATAGCTCACGCTCACAACATCACTGCCATCGGTGTTGGAATAGCCCACACTCATCGCATCCCCGATGCCTAGCAAATTCGCCTCAGTCAGAAACACCTGGCGTTGGTCGGTAGCGACACTGGGCGGGCGACTGTTGTTGAGTCCCAGAGAGAGGTCAAAGGATTCAGCTTCCTCAAAAATCACGGTTACTAGACTGTTGCCCGGAGTCGGACTTTCGCTCACATTGGCCCGAATTTGCTCAATCAGCGGATCGAGCTGTAATAGCTGCAATTTCTCCTGCAGGACAGGGACATTAAGGGGTTCGCCTTCCCGAATACCGAGGCGGGAGCTGACGTAACCCGAATTTAACGACTGGTCATCAGATGGTACAACTGTGAAGGGTTCGTCTGCATCAGAATCCCGACTGAAGACAACGTTGACAACTGCGATCGCTTCGACCTGGCCTTCTTGAACGTCAAAGACAACAGGACCAATCCCTGTTTCCTGAGTTTCGGGTGGAATGCGAACGAGCGCCCCTGAAGCGGGATAGCCCGCTTCTGTATAAAACTCAGAAATGGCTTGGGCTGCACCCAAGAGTTGGCTGACAGTCAAGCGTTGAGGCTTCCAGGTATAGGCTGAGTCATCCACAGCTGTCTGGACAATGCGAGTCAGTGTTTCGTCGTCAAACAGGGTTTCATTTTCGATGCTGATGCCGGTTACGAAGAAGCTCGCTTCTAAAATTTCTCCCGGCACGGTCGGTTCCTGGGGAGCAACTAATGGATCAGGCAAGACTTCCTCTGGGGCTGCAGGTGGATCGGGGGGTAGCTCCGGAGTCGGCTCCTCGGGCGGCAGCGGCAGCGCATCTTGGGGAGGAGGCAGCTCCTCAATCGTCTGATCTTCAGATGGCGGCGGTATTGCGTTCTGTGGGGGACCATCCTCGATCGTCTGAGCCAGGGTGGGAGTCGCGATCATTGTGGTAAGTGCAAAGCAAGCAAGCCCCGCAGCCCAAATTTCAAGACCAGAGAAACACTCCCGTTCCCAAATCAGATGTGGTTTATTCGTACGCTGCGACTCTGGTAGATGCATCCTTCTAGACCCATAACCGTAAAACTCGAATATCGAAGAGGCTCTGCAGGATTCACAGGCATTCTTGCATAGCCGTTTCTGACAGGCAATTTTTGTTTTCAGACTGTATGCTGCAGATATTTTGCGCTTACAGCAAACACGATCGCAGTCAAGATAAGTCCTACCAAAGTTGTTGGTTCTGGAACGGATTCTACGTCGTCAGGAATCAGCGGTTTTTCACTGCTACCAGTATCGAAGCTAGCCCCAATGTGTACGACTTTATCAGGACTCAGGGAATAAAGTTTTCTGATATTGTGATGGTGCGATCGCCGCCATTCGTATTCAGAGTGTGTTCACCAACAGGAATACGAGACGTTGTCAGACCTTCCAAGTTATTTGAAAAGAAATCATCCTCTACAGGTTCAGGTTGTAATAGCAAATCACCCACAAAGGAACCATCAGCCGTAATCAA
>JBCBJE010000351.1:0-5975 GCA_038523735.1 Cyanobacteria bacterium J06626_18
GAGCAATTCTCCAAATAATTCGGTCATTACTCTCTATGGGTAGGCTTATTTCCTGAAAAGTCAAAAATTGAATTGTCAAGAGTTCTAACCAACCTTGGATAGCAATTCTACCTACCAAAACTTCTGCATGTCCCTCTAGATTGTGGTCAATGAGGAAAATCATGCCTCTGCTTCGTGCCTGGCTTTCTGCTTACGAAGCTTTTCCCAGAGTGCTTCCTGACCTGGTTTAGGTGGCATGGCGGCAATCTGTGCAAAATGTTCACGATTATGCGCTTGCCAGTACTCACGGCTTTCTTCAGCTTGCTGTAAAATGAGCTGGCATTTTGCGTCTACCTCCGCTCGGTGTGCCTCGATGTAAGCAAGCACCCCGTTCATTTGCGCTTCCGTAAGGTTGAAAAAGGAGCGGATGAATCTGGTAAGATATCGAGCAACCCAATAATCCATGACGTCATAGAGCGTGATGCGTGTCCCTGAAATGCTCAGCCCCCGCTCTGTACGCAATTATTGGCTTCTGACCCTCAGTTGAAATCATAGAAGTTCCTCATTGACCTCTGTCATCTGACTAAACTCAATGGCTTCATATAAATCGGCCAGAGCGATCGCCACTGGTGTCGAGGTTAGCGTAAAGGAGGCTTCCAAGCCGTCATATTCTGTGAATAACCATTGATGGGCTGTCTGCTTCACGTAGTGCTCAACGTGAGGACGATATTGGTCAATCAGCACATATTCCTGAAACGTTTCAAGGGTGCGATAACAGGCAAACTTGTCACCCCGGTCGTAGCCCTCGGTTGAGTCAGACAGCGTTTCGGCAATGAAAATCGGGTTCATTACCGTGTCCTTACGCCCAGGTTTCAGATCGGGGGGGCGTGGTGTCACCATTACATCTGGATAGGTGTAGCGATTGGCTTCAGGAATCCAGAGGCGCTGATTGGTTACAAAAATGCTGGAGGGCTTCTTTCTGAGAGCGGCCTTCAGTAAAAAGATTAAAGTACCTGTAATTTCATTGTGTTCAGGAGTTCCCCCAGTCATTTCAACGATCGCTCCGTCACGAAATTCACTGCGAACCTCAGAATTGACTTCCAAAGCCAGATATTCCTCAGCCGTGTATGTTTTCGGTTTTGGCGCTGCGATCGTCACGGGGACAGTCTCCTGCTTCACTCAAATGCACAGGATAAACCTGTCTGCACACAGATTAATTTGCTTTGCACTTAATCTAGCCTAGGCGATCGCCCAGTGTGCTGGCTTGATGCAAGCAAACGCCTCATCCATATGAGTACGTGTTTAAGCCGCAAAATGTTAGTGATGCAAAGCGTCCCTCGAGCGGAGTCGCAAGGGACGCTTATGACTTTTGATCGAATCTACTCCCAGCCTGCTCGATCGCAGATCTGCAGAGCTTCAGGATTATTGCTGCCAAAGACCGAAGCACTCACGGTATCTTCTTTGAAGTCACCAAAGCTAGCGACCGCAGAGTCCTTATCAACACCTTCAACAACGGGATACTCATTGTTGCCTTCAGCAAAAATCTTCTGAGCTTCAGGGCTCACCAAGTACTCCAAGAATTGAATAGCTGCCTCTTTATTGGGAGAGGTTTTGAGTACTCCGGCACCGCTGATATTCACATGGGTCCCGCGACCTTCCTGATTGGGGAAAAAGACGCGCATCTTATCGGCAACTTCTTGATCAGCAGGGTCGTCCGATTTCATGAGTCGGGCCAAGTAATAGGTATTAGCGATCGCAATATCGCCTAATCCCGCTGCGGCTGCTTTGATTTGGTCCGTATCGCCCCCCTCTGGGTCCCGTGCTAAGTTCTGAACAAAGCCTCTAGCCCACGTTTCAGTTTCTTCGGGGCCGTGGGCAGCAATCAGCGACCCTACCAAGGATTGGTTATAGATATTCGTAGAAGTGCGGATCAAGATGCGGCCCTGCCACTTCGGATCAACTAGAGCTTCATAGGTCGATAATTCAGACGGGTCGACGACCTCACGGTTATACATGATGACCCGAGCCCGCTTAGTCAAGCCATACCATAACCCGTCAGGATGCCGCAGATAGCTGGGAATTGCACTCTCCAGCGTTGACGAAGCGATCGGCTCGAACAAGTCATCCTGCTCAGCACGCCAAAGGCGACCCGCATCTACGGTAATGAGGAGATCGGCTGGACTGTTATCACCCTCACTCTTAATCCGTTCGATCAGCTGGTCAGCCTTGGCCTCGACCATATTGACGCGAATACCTGTGGCTTCGGTAAAGCCCTCGTACAAAGCATCATCGGTATCGTAATGCCGCGAAGTGTAGAGGTTCACCACATTCTGATCACGACGCCAAAACTGCGCTTGAGCAGGCTTCTGTCTAAGCTGCCCCAAAGTTACAGCCGCTGCGGCTGTTCCGGTAGTCAAAAACGCTCTTCTACTGAATTTCACCTGTCGATACCTCAATGGATGCTCTGAAAGATTGGCTAGGCAAATCTTATACAGAATCCTATCAGCTTACTGAGAGAGTATCGCGATAAGTTTGCTACAGACCTCGGGTTCGATGGCTATCAATATCAGCAAATGTCTAACCAAACATTGAAAATCGGAAATGCAGGAACCTATTGATATCCTTGCTAGGCTTTGTGTCCGAGCGTTTTGCTGGCGGCAGTCATCGCCATGCTGATTCGCTGATGCTATCAGTTCTGATTTATATTTCAAGAAAGGTTCCTATTGATTTTTTTGTTGTTTGCTCTCTTATGGCACTTCCTCGAAGGGCTCTTGCAGCCTTCCGTACGGCCACACCCCGTTCCCTTCATCACGCCTGGATCGTTTGTCTGGGGCTGTTATTTTCCATCGGGATGCATGGGTTGGTGCTATGGCTGCCTGTTTTGCCAGAACCGAAGCCTGATGCAACAACTCCTGACGCAGCGAACGACCCTAAATATTCCCGACCTCAGGAGTCTCTGCCAGTCACGATACTGCCTGCTCAAGCGCCCGAACCACCCGTGCCCGAACCTCAGGAAGTCATACAGCCTGCTCCTGAGACTGCCCCCGAATTCTCCCAGCCCATCCCTAGTCCTGCCATAGAAGCAACCCCAACGCCGACCCCATCGCCAACTCCTAATATCGAAGCGACCTCAGAACCCCCATTGCCAGAGGAGACATCGCCCCCCGAAGCAACACCCCCCGAAGCAACGCCGCCTGAAACAACCCCGACACCTGAGAAAGAGACAGAAGCGACGCCTTATGCTGACTTTCCTCATCCAGGCAGCGAGCAGCAAGCCTGCGTAAACAGAGATGATTGCTGGCTGGCTCCTACAGACAACTGGCGCTCTGTTAGCGAGAGCATTACCTCAGATTTAGAAGCCGATGGCTATCAGGTCGAGCTTGAGACTGAGGATGGGGGCACTAAGATTTACACCGTGAGTCGCGACGGCGAGATTGAGTACTACCTCAACACAGTCTCCATACTGGGTGGTATTGCTTACAGCATGACCGATCAGCCATTGACACAGGATGAGTTGATGCTCCTAGCGGCACAGTAGCTGCAGATGCCATGTTGTTAGGAATTATCTCAGGACAAGCGATCGCACATATAGTGGGCCGATCCCGCCTGCTGGCCTAGATGCCAAGGGCTAATTACACCGCAATTTTCCAGCCGTGCGATCGCGCCTTCACATCCCACAATCGTGCATACAGGCCACCCTGCTCGACTAGCTTCGGGTGCTTGCCTTGCTCCACAACGCGCCCCTGATCCAGCACTAGAATTTGGTCGGCAGCAGCAATGGTGGTGAGTCGATGGGCAATGACGATCAGGGTTTTCTGAGCACCCAGTGCCTGAATCGCCTGCTGAATTAGCCGTTCATTTTCCGGGTCGATGGAGGCCGTCGCTTCATCGAGCAGCACAATCGGCGCATCTTTGAGCATGGCGCGGGCAATGGAGATGCGCTGCTTTTCACCCCCGGACAGGGTGGCGCCGCCTTCGCCCACCAGCGTCTGATAGCCCTCTGGCAGACGGGTAATGAATCCATGGCACTGAGCCGCTTGGGCTGCGGCCATCACCTGGGCCTCAGTGGCAGCGGGGTTACCAAAGCGAATGTTGGCAAAAATGGTGTCTTTAAACAGATACACATCTTGAAAGACCATCGTCATCTGGGAGAGCAGGGTGTTGGTGGGGATCTGCCGCACGTCCACGCCGCCGACGGTAACTGCTCCAGAATTCACGTCCCAAAAGCGGGCAATCAGGTTGGTAATCGTCGTTTTGCCCGAGCCGCTGGGGCCGACTAATGCTGTCATAGAGCCAGGGGGAATCTTAAAACTGACGCGGTCGAGCACCGTCTCGCCACCATAGCTAAAGCTGACATTTTGGAACTCGATCGCGGTATCGCTTAGCGGCTGGGGGGTAGAGGCCGCCGGTAATAGCGGTGCTTGCAAAAACTCATTCAGGTTGCGCACACAGTTTTGCATGATGCGGTATAGCTCCATCATGTCGGCCATGGCCATCAGCGGGATGTAAAAGGCCAAACCCAACACCATGAAAAAGAGAAAGCGATCGCCCGTGAGACTGCCGTTCACAAAGAACGCCGCTCCGACCACCAGCAGCAGGGCAAAGCCCAGTTCCAGGGTGGATAAAAAGAGGATCAGCGCCGGGACGATCTGCGTCACCGTGTTGAGACTGGTCGTGCGATAGTCTTGCAAGCCGGTGCGAAATTGATGCAGGCGATCGCCCGCCAGATTAAATGCACGAATGACGGCAATGCCCTGAATATATTCCACCATGCGAGCATTGGCCTGCACTCGCGCCGCTGCCTGCAGTCGCCATACTCGCGCAAACACCTGCTCGGCATAGCGCAAGGCTAAGAGTGCCAAGAGCACACTGGAGGCCAGCACCAGGGCTAGGCGCCAGTCGTATATCAGCATGACGACAAAAATCAGCAGCGGCGTCACCACCGCATTAATCAAGCTCTCTAGAACGTGATGCGGCTCCAGATACATGATGTTGGT
The DNA here is from genome assembly GCA_038523735.1 of Cyanobacteria bacterium J06626_18. Classification (GTDB taxonomy): domain Bacteria; phylum Cyanobacteriota; class Cyanobacteriia; order Phormidesmidales; family Phormidesmidaceae; genus SIO1E4. The sequence continues at coordinate 4,977 of JBCBJE010000351.1, forward strand.
GGTGAAGAGGGCATCAATGGTACCCGTATCTCGCTGGGTAAAAAAGCCCAAGGGCAACCGCCGGAGATAGTCTGCCAAAAATACTCGCAGTCGCGTTTGGACGGCGATGGTCAAGGCATAGGCCTGGGTATTGGCCCGATAGCCGAACCCGATTTGCGCTAGGCAAAGGACAAAGATCGCGATCGCATAGCCCCACAGTTGCCCCGTATCAGCTGTACCTCCATCAGTGGCTTGAAACAGCGCCACTAAGACTAAATACACCAGGTAACTGGTAAACCCAATGGCCATACCTTCCACCCAGCGCCAGCGCACTGCTCGCCAAAAATAATGATCAGAACCAGGTGGAATCAGTTTGCGCATCATCGTCCAGACGGTATCGGTTTCATCCAGCGCCCGATACGGATTCTCTAGGGGAGTGTCAGTTTCTGAAATACTTTTGGGTGCAGATGAAATCAGAGATGCCACGCCTCCACTCCCCCACTCCCCGACTCCCTCACGCTCCGAGCCAAACTGCCAATCCCGCGCCGTGATATGCGCCTGCCACTGAGCGCGATACAGGTCGCAGGTTTCCAGCAGCGACTCGTGGGTGCCCTGCGCGACAATTTGCCCCTGATCGATGACCAAAATTTGATCGGCCTCGGTAATGGTGGAAAGGCGGTGAGCTACGACTATTAGGGTTTTGTCTCCTCCGGCCAAAAGTCCTGCTAGGGCGTCCTGCACCAGTGCTTCATTTTCCGGATCAACGTAGGCCGTGGCTTCATCGAGCACGATAATCGGCGCATCTTTGAGAATGGCCCGAGCGATGGAAAGCCGCTGCCGCTGTCCGCCGCTGAGGCTGACGCCGTTTTCACCGACAGGGGTGTCGTAGCCCTGGGGTAAGGCCTCGATAAACTCGTGACAGCGGGCCGCTTTAGCTGCCGCGACAATCGCCTCGCGGCTGGCAGTGGGATTGCCAATGCGAATGTTTTCCAGAATGGTGTCGTTAAACAAAAACACATC
>JBCBJE010000352.1:0-5961 GCA_038523735.1 Cyanobacteria bacterium J06626_18
CACCAGCGCTCAAACACCATTAAGTTCACGATCGCAATGGTTTGCACCAGAGCTGGGTGCAGGGTATCTGACTTCGACGTCTTAGGCGTCACCTCTGGTTCGGTAATGTAGAACCGGATAATTGCGGGATCTCCCCCTTTGCGACCCGATCGCCCCAGTCGCTGTCGGGTACTGGAAACGGAAAATGGCGGTCCCACTTGGGCGATCGACTTGACTGCACCTACATCAATGCCCATTTCTAAAGTTGTGGTGCAAATGACGTTTGTGGGTTTATTACCTTTCAACGCTTGCTCTGCTTCCTCACGAATGTCCTTAGACAGGCTGCCATGGTGGGGCAAAAACTCATTGGGCACCCGCTGCTGCTCAGAAAGGCGGCGCAGTCGATCCGTGTAAGATTCCACGTCAGTGCGGCTATTAATGAAGATCAGATTGGTATCGCCGTGCAGTACCCGAAACAAGTGCGCTGCAATGTCTATTTCATCCTGGGAGTCACCGGTTTCATCAGACTCCTCTTCCGGATCTAAATTCAGGTCTTTCTCCAAGTTGGGCTCAGCTTGGCGGTACCCTCTCACTTGAATCTGGAGCTCCTGCCCTTCTTCTTCTGAAAGAATCATGTTGACCTGTTCAGCTTTCCCAGGGCGGAGGAATTCGGCTGCCAATTCCATATCGCCGATGGTGGCACTAAGACCGATGCGCGGGATTCTCCGCCGAATTACCTGTTCAACGCGGTGTATCAGTGACTGTAACTGTTTGCCGCGCTCTGAACCGATAAAAGCATGCAGTTCGTCAAGTACCAGATAATTTAGCCCCTGAAAAACGGCTGCCATATCTGGCCCATGACGCACAAATAGGGCTTCTAAAGATTCTGGAGTAATGATTAGGATGCCGGTGGGTTGCTTGAGCAGGCGCTTTTTGCGTCCAGCATCAATATCCCCATGCCAAGGAGTAACCGCAATTTCCAACAGTTCGCCAATGTCTGAGAGTCGCCGAAACTGATCGTTGATTAGCGCTTTCAGCGGACTCACACAAAGGGCACCGACTCCGGCCCCTGGCTCCTCCATTAAGCGAGAAAAGATGGGTAAAAAAGCGGCTTCAGTCTTACCGCCTGCGGTGGCTGCTGAGATGATGACATCCGTTTCCCCCGTCAAGATCGGCGGGATGGCCTGCTCTTGAATTGGGCGCAGGGAAGGCCATTTCTGCTGCCAAATCCATTTTTGGACACCTGGATGCAGTCGCTGAAAACCGGAAGAGGTCTGTTCCTGACCACTAGAGCTTGAAGGAGGCGAGGTCGTCATCAGCGTCGGCTTCCTCCGTAGCAGCTATAGTTGCGCTCGATTCGGCAGAGAGATCGTCGCCATCTGCTTCCTCAAAGGGAATCAGGTCAGGATTTTGCTCCGGTTCGATGGTGACCTTGCCAATTAACCCTTCGACAGATACGCCTGGATTCTGCTCAAGTACGGCCAGTAGGTTGATAAACGCAGTGATGGTATTCCTAGGTGTTCGGAAGTAAGCTTCACCGACTTTTTGAAAGCAATGTTGCATAAAGCCCTGAATCTCTACATCTGAGATTAAGTAGGCATCTGCATTACCAGTAGCAAAGACATGGCGAATCTTGGTCAACAGTACATATAGATCTTCTTGGCTAAGGCTGGCCAGGCGAATCACGGGGTGACTGAAATCGACGATGCCGTTACCGGCGAAGGTATTCTCCGCTAGCCGAGACTGCAAAGCCTCATAGCTATAGAGCCCCTTGCGGGTATCCATAAGAAATTCTGGCGTTCCCCCCAAAACAAAGCCCAGGTTGTCAGCGGTGCCCTGCAGACTATCGTTGAGGATACGCAGAATTTGTTCGTAGTTGCTTTTACGTGCCTGCGTATTGGCAAGTTTGTAGAGGTTCACCAACTCGTCTAGGCAGACGACAAAACCGCCGTAGCCTGCCAACTTCACAAATCGAGCAAAGAGCTTGAGTTGATCGTAGAAGTTGGCATCATCAATAATCATGCGAACGCCCAAAGCCTTTTTCGCATCGGTTTTGGTGCTAAATTCGCCCCGTAGCCAGCGAACGGCATTGGCTTTCAAGACGTCATCGCCATTGTCATGGCCGCGCCAGTAGGCGGCAATCACTTCAGCAAAGTCGTAACCGCCCACCATCTCTGAAAGATGCTCTAATCGCTCTCGAATAATTACCTCAGGGGTTACGTCGCGCGATCGCGCCTCGGTCATCGCTGAACTAACGAACTTTTCGACCACACTGGAGAGGGCACCTCCATCGGGCTTGGCTCGGGTTGAGAGATTGCGCATCAACTCGGCATAGAGAGACCGGGCCTGTCCTTTAGAGGCATGAAGGCGACGATCCGGGGTGAGATCAGCATGGGCCGTCACTAATTTTTTCTGCAGGGCGATCGCCCTGACCAAAGACAGGAAAAAGGTTTTACCGGAGCCATATTCGCCGATGACAAACCGGATTCCAGAGCCCCCATCGCTAATGCGATCAATGTCTTTGATCAGGGCGTCTAGTTCTTGCACCCGTCCGACCTGAATCAGGTGCTGACCGCTACGAGGTACCACCCCCGCCCGCAAAGATTGGATGACGGCATCTCGGTCTTTTGCTTTGATTTTGGTTCCAGCAGTCATGACATCAGTTGTTCTAGAACGTCAGTGTCGATCGCGATCAGATCATCGCCATCAGTCAACGGATCATCGCACACATCAAAAGCCACTTCATTGATCACCTCTAAAGCCCCATCCAGCATGAGTCCTAATTCATCGGCTTGGGCTTCCAGTGCCTCACGCTGCCAGGTGGTCTGTTGGGCGATCGCGAGCAGCAATTGGGAGTGCAACGAATCTAATCCGGCGACAGTAGTTTCGGGGTTAGCAACGGGTACAGGCTCAAGAGTGGCAGTCTCGAGTTCATCCTCTTCAAAGAGGTTTCCCAATAAATCAGCGACTTTTGCGGATTCTGCCTGCTTATGTTGGATGGCAGTTAAATCCAAATTGAAGCCTGAGTCATCTTGAGAAAACCTTTTCTCTGGACTCGTATCTTCAGTATCAGGGGGAGGTGGAATGGTAAAGCCACTGGAAGTTTGAGCAGCGGGTCTCACCGTTACTGGGGCTGTGGCGGGTGTCATCGAAGATGCTGTGCTAAATGTATGAATGTGGCTGTAAACCTCGTCGGCCTCAAAACCCAGCAGCGGATAGATCTTGGTCAACATCTTGATTTCCTGTGGACTAATATGGCCATCGGCTCCAGCCACGCTGATCAAGAAATCAGCGATCCCGGCTCTTTCATCCGTAGTCATTTGATTGAGTTTCGTTTTTAACCCTTTCAAACTGAGTTTTGCTTGCAGCAACCAGGCCAAATGAGCCCTTAACCGAGTCCGTTCAGCGGTTGATAGGTGTAGGGCCGATTCCAAATGGGCTTCCAAAACCTGCTGTTCGGCAGCGTCAATGAGGGCATCAGAATTCGCTACGGTAGCCGCGAGATGGAGCAACAGCATCGCGGCAGTATAGTCCTTCGATGGGGCGGCCACAATGTCGTCATGCAATTTGAAGAGCACAATGGAGTGATCACTCTTCAGCGGTTTACCCCCAAATCTGACATCTGGTTCGATGCCATAGCCCAAATTTTCAACGGCTTTAGCTAAGGTGGTGGCTTCTTTCTTGGTCAGCTTCCCAGGTGAGGGGGCAGACCACTGTTCTAGAAGCTGCTGACTGGGCACAATGGCCTGTTCGTTTTCTCCCAGGGTTTTGGCGAGCCACTGTTCCAGTTGTCGGACATGGGGATCTTCTAAATCACCCACTAGTTCAGGTGGCAGTAAGGCCAGCGTTGCTTTGGAATCAGGCTGCTCGCCATTGCGCCCAAGCCAGCGACTGTAAGGATCAAGGGCATCAGTGCATTCGTCGATCAGGGTTTGTAGTTTATTCAGGGGAGCGGAAAGCCCCGAAATATCCGGCAGGTCACCGATGCTCCCCTGCAGATGAGTGAGGGTTACGCCCGAGAATCCGGAGCTGGCAGGACGATACTCAAGTTTCAACTTCCGTTTATTGGGCTTGATCACCAGCCCTTCGCCATAGCGCTGTCGGTAGCGCGATCGCAGTAGTTTGCGAAATTCTTCAGCACAGCGAGTCGCGGGTGTTCTCAACCGGGTCTGTTCAGAATGGAGATACCAGGACAACATCCAATCCACTGGTATCGGTTTGCCCTCAGCAACCATGCGCCCCAGCGTCATCTTGAGGCTGAGGGGCATTTCCCAACCGGTTCGGGTGAGAGGCGGCTCCACATCGGCCCAATTCCCAGAATTCTGCAGTAACTGGCAGGTCCCCAAAAATTTGGAGCCGTAGCTGCTGAAGGAGCCGTTGCTTCCGTAAATTTCTAACAACCGCTCGACTTCAGCCGTAATTTGGGCCAGTTCCTCAGAGACATCAATTTTTAGTGATTGAAAGTCCCTGAGCACCCGCCGTTCCAGGCCATAAAAGAAGAGAAATACGTACCCGATGTAAGTATTGGGATTGCAACGTCCATCTGACAGCCATTCAAGATATGCAGATCGACAAGCAGCCGGTATCTCTTTATAAGCGGGCCAGTAGGACATACCACTGCCTTCATAGTCTGGCTGACTACTGGCGACGTTGAGTCGAGGGTTGATTAAGCAAGGATCTATTCGTGGATGTGCCCCCTCTGTTGGTAAACGAGTACCGACATAAATCATCCCGCCGGGAATCACATAGTCTCTAACTGTGACGCTTTTGCCTGGCGGGACCCAGAGAGCAGTTGGCTTGGGGGGCGGGGGTGGAACCCGAGTTTTAGATTTTGGGGTAACGGGCGCAGGCGATCGGGAAGGCGTTGTATGCCTTTTGGGTGAGGGAGAGGTGCGCAGGAGATCGGTCTGTGGAGACTCATTGTTAGGAGGCTTGGCGCTGACCGAAGAATTCCTGGAGGGCGATGGTGAGGTCTTGGCGGGGCTTTCTCTTGCCAGAGTCTTTTCACGAGCAGGAGATGGCTTGGGCTTTGGCGCTTTGGCCCGAGATTGGCTGGGTTTCTGAGAATTGCGAGACCCGGAAGACGGATTGCTTGTTCCTTGAAATAACCGCTTCAGCCAATCCAGCATGGTTTTCCGTTATCCCACTGTTCCTATCCGCCTCATTTTTCCCCACCCTAGTTTCTAATACTGCATCAGGATTGCTGTTCAGGTATCAATCGTTCAGCTTTTACGAATTTCTGAATAAGGATAAAATGCCTGAAACCGCCATGAGATAAACGTTTCAACAGGATTTTACCTTTTTCGCCAGGTATCTTTATCCCTGCTGTATTGAAGGTGGATAGGCGATCTCCTCGCAGGGACGGTTGCATCAACGCACATGCTTGCTCAGAGCCCCGCTTTCTTGTGCAGGATTTATCAGTCGGTAGAACTGTGACTAAAGAAACCGGGGTTCTATGTACCTCACCCTTGACGGCAGGGTACGCTTGCGGGTCATGACGCTGATGTATTAGACGCTGATGTATTAATCGTTGCGCCCAGCGGGTAGGGATTTTCTCTAGATGATGTGCTCGCAGTAGCCAGGAGGTCATTCCGATTAATGGTGGCGACAAGGAGGATGTGATTATAGTGCACGCTCTCCTAGGTGAAGGTTGAGTTTGAGCGATCTTGAGATATCAGATGCCTGTGTTTTCACCGAAGGCAAGCAGGGAACTATGTGAAGAGCAACTACCGACAAGAGCGACATCTGTGTTTTCAATGCACGAACTTGAAGGGAATTCAGATATTCCTCGGAACATCAGCCGTCACCATGAAGCTAGCTCTGCAAGCAGCTGCCTGTCTTCTAAACCTTTCACGGGATTGATCCAATTCCTGATTGGCACTAGTTAATTAAAGGGTGGCAGCTGCTTGCAGAGCTAGCTTCATGGTGACGGCTGATGTTCCGAGGAATATCTGAATTCCCTTCAAGTTCGTGCATTGAAAA
>JBCBJE010000353.1:0-5961 GCA_038523735.1 Cyanobacteria bacterium J06626_18
CAAGTTTTATTGGTTGCTGTGCGAAAGGAAATTACCGACTCGTACATCGATACGTTTCAACAAGCGGGTCTGAATTTAGGGGTGCTAGAAACCACAAGCTTTGCCCTCATTCGCACCATTCGCGAGCAGCTGCGGCAGTTTACCTCCCAAGAAGCTGCAGCGATCGTCGATATTGGCTTTGAGAGCACCGAAATTTCCATTGTTGTTGATGGCATTCCTCATTTTTCGCGGGCTGTTCCGATTGGCACTTTTCAGATTCAAAGTGCCTTAAGTCGAGCTATGAATCTACCTCCCTCACGCAATACGGATTTGCTGCAGGGCATGACGGTGCCAACCACACCAATGGATACCGTTGGGTCCCCTCAACCCGTTGTGGGAGGCACCTCTAACCCGGGTACAGCAGCAATGTTGCGGATTTTAGGAGAGCTATCGGATGAGCTCCGTCGATCGATCGATTTTTACCTGAACCAGGCTGAGGATATGGAAGTAGCTCAACTGCTCCTCGCTGGGCCAGGTGCGTCAATTGGCCAGCTGGATGAGTTTTTCGCACAGCGGCTGAGTTTGCCGGCTAGCCAGATTGACCCAGTTGCATCGCTGTCGCTCGAAATGGAAGAGGACATTCCGCTGGAGCAACGTTCTGGACTGGCTACAGTGATTGGTCTTGGGCTGAGGGAGGTGTAACTCGATGTATGGTCTAGATATTAACTTTTTAAAGGATCGGGAGATCCGCCCTGTTGACGCTTCTGCTACTCGAACAGTGGCGGCGGCAGCGCCGGGCGATCGCACACCGATGTTTATCGGCCTTGCCGTGGCGATCGCGGCCTTGGGCTTAGTTGGGGGCTACTGGCTCTGGTTGCAGCAGGAAATCCGAGGATTGACCGCACGTGAGGTTGAACTTGATGCCGAGATTTCTGATCTTGAGGCTCAACTCCAGCAGATTGAGACGATTCAGGCTCAGATTGAATTGGTGCGGGCAGAAAACCAAGCCTTTGCTAATGTGTTTGACCAAATTCGGCCCTGGTCGGCCCTGTTACAGGAGCTGCGGGGCCGAATTCCAACCCGAGTGCAATTAGTTGAAGTCCGGCAGACGGCAGGGGCTACACCACCGGGCAATCCAGAGGCAGAGCCCCCGCGCGAAGGCGGTGTTGAGTTGGACGGCGTTGCCTGCGACTTCGATGCCATTAATGACTTTATGCTGTCGCTGCAGCGATCGCCTCTGATCAATGGTGAAACGGTCGGCATTGTTGAGGCCAACCGCCCTGAGAGTCTGGACAATGATGCTCAAGGTACCGAACTGCCGCTGGTACCTGTCCCTCAGCTTCTGGGCAACTGTCCAGGAACGGTAGCCGATGTCCCTGACATTTTGGTTGAGTTTACGCTGCAGGCAAACCTGACCCCCGTTCCAGCCTCTGATCTGTTAGCCATTCTGGATCAGCAAGGCTCGGTGGGTCTGGCGACTCGTATCCGTGCCATCCGTGACCTGGAAGGGGATGAGATTACAGAGCCAGCGCCAGAGGCAGAGACAGAAGAGCAGGAACCGGAGGTGGAAGAAACGCCATGACATACGGCGAAGATTTTGTCCCAATTGATGATGCAGCGCTCCAAGAGCCAGCGTACCCGACCGTGTTTGGGATTCAGCTGTCGCCCAAAGTTCAGGGAATTCTGATTGCGTTGCTGGGTTTGCTCGGTGCGTTTTTGCTGTTCCGGCAATTTGTCGGCGATGTGCAGACGGAAAGGAACACGATCGCCGATCGGGTTGCGGGTAAAGAAGACACCTTGGAAAATCGCGAAGAGAACCTGCAGCGCGTTGAAGCTATCCAGGCTGAGCTGGATGAGGTGCTGGACCAACGGGAGGCCATCTATAGCTTGCTCGGCGACCCCAGCAGTTTGGACACCCTGCTTCTCGATGTGAACCAGCAAATCAAAGCGAGTAATGCCACGATTGAGCAGGCGATCGCTCAAGACTTTGATGCCACTGCCGGCGCCCAGCTAACAACGCTGGGCCTAACGCCCACTCAAATTGATCGCTTCCGAGCGCTAACCGTCGAAGATCCCATCCTACAGCGGGTCTTTTACACATCTGAGCTCTGGCAGTTCAGCCCCACCGGGCTTTCTGGTGTGGTGCAGGACGAATCCTACGGTCCTGAGCTGACCGGCAAGTTAGAACGGCAGGTCGTTGAAGTTTCCTTCCGATCGCTCTTTCCTCAAGCTCAAGCCATTATCCGCAATATGGAGCGCCTGGAACCGCTGCTCATTATTCGCGACTTTCAGCAGAACTGGGTTGACCTCGAAGGCACGCTCGACGCGGAAGACTTAGTGGGCCTGACGCGCCCCCTTGAGACGAACTTCACGATGGAAGTCTTGGTCCCTATCGGGGATCCACGGGAACCGCCTGAGGTGCCCGATCCAGCCGAGGCTGCCGAGGGTGAAGAAGGGGCTGAAGGCGAAGAGGGCGCGGAAGAAGCGGAATGATCGTGCTGCAAAGCGCAAATATGCAGGATCGAGACTTGCAGGTATGCCATCTGTGAGTAGCCACAACCAGACTCGACGATAACAACCAGAATCGTTTGTGATGTAAGGAGTGAATCGTGAAACGACTGTTGGGATATGGAAGCTGTCTAGCTGGGGGAGCCTTGTTAGCATTGGCGGCCCAGCCCGTACACGCAGCTGCAACGGTAATTACGGGAATTGAAGTAATTCCCACTGACCAAGGCGCCCAAATCGTCTTGGAAACTCAGGCCGGGGATACCCCCCAGGTATTTGCGGTGAACCAGGGCAATAGCCTCCGAGCCGACATTGTGCGAACGGAGCTACAGCTCACAGAAGGGGCTGAGTTCATTCAGCAAGATCCCGCTCCTGGCATCAGCACGATTTCACTGGTGCCGCTGGATTCAAACAGTGTGCGCTTGACGGTTGATGGCGCAGGCCAAGTTCCCATGGGCACAGTGGCTGAATCGAGTGGCGGTGGCATCGTTATCGATGTGGCGGCCCAAGGGAATGCCGCTCCGCAAGCTAGTACGCCACTCCCTGAGGAAATTCCCACGGTTCCGGGTCCGGTCGCGCAAGCTGATGACGAGACGGATGTTCCCGAGGGTGAAGTGGATGCCCCTGAAGGCGAAGTGGATGCCCCCGAAGGTGACACCCCTGAACCCGAAGGCCCCGAACCCGATGTCCTGTTCCCCGAGCCTGAGGTCATTATCGATGGCGTCAACGTTCCTGGCCCTACTCAGCAACAAGTCGCTCCGCCCTTCTTACCTGCGGCTGTACCACCACCCGTAGGTGATATCGCGATTTCGGAAGTCCGTCCTGATTTTGGCGAAGTGGACTTAGGCACGGTGGAAGTTGTCCCCCGTTTGGTGCTGAGAGAAGCGCCCTCCCGTGAGGTGTTGACATTGCTGGCTCGCGCTGCTGATTTGAACGTGGTCTTTGTGGATGCGGCGGGTGAAGAAGGTGCAGGTGATGGGGAAGGGCCACCCGTGACGCTAGATATTGAAAATGAGACGGTACAAAGCGTCTTCAATAGCGTGTTGCGAGTGACAGGATTGCAGGCTAACCGAGTAGGTAGAAGCATTTATGTCGGGCCGCAACTTCCCAATGCGGCTAGCGATGTCGTAGTCCGTACATTACGTCTGAATCAGATTGACGTCCCGCAAGCCAGTAACTTCTTGGTTGGCCTAGGGGCAGAACGAGCCGTCAGTCGCGAGCGAGAAGTTACTACTGTGACCGCAACTGAGATCGCCGAAGGGCTTGAAGGTGCACAAGAAACCCAGGCTGAGACCTTCACGGAAGAAGTTTTGGATGTTGACCGGGTTGACTTCCAGGACAGTATCCCAATTTTCCGAGGGCTGCAGGTTGTTGCTGAAGAACGAACGAACTCTATCACTTTAGTGGGAACACCCGCAATAGTCGAGCTAGCAACAGCACAGCTCGTACGACTTGATTTACGTAAGCGCCAAGTTGCAATTAATGTCAAGGTCATTGATATCGATCTCAACGCCCTCGACGCATTCGGAACCAGCTTCTCCTTTGAGATTGGTGATGTCGGGGTCTCCTCTCAAGGAGGGGTTGGGGTCATCAATTTTGGTAGATCTGAGCCAGCTGGTCCTACTGGCGTACCGAACAACGTTCCCATCCCGTCAGTTGGCTTTCCCAATATTGCTGGTGGAAATGGTCTACTTGATGCATTCTTACTTCAACTTACAGCAGTTGTTGAAGAAGGTAACGCTAAGATCCTGACGGACCCGACCTTGATCGTCCAGGAAGGTCAATCCGCTTCGGTCCAGCTCACTGAGGAGATCGTCGCCGAGTTTGAAAGTGATATCGAAGTTCCAGATAGTGGTGACCCAGTTGTGACTATCGACGTTGAGACAGAACCTGCAGGTCTGATTCTACAAATCGACGTCGAACGGATTGATGACAATGGTTTCGTCAGCTTGTCGGTTGCTCCTTCGATCTCAGCTCCCGTTGACCAATTCGCTATTCCGATTAGCGGCGTAACGGAGCCTCCATTCATAACATTGCTTTCCGAACGTCAGTTAAACTCAGGGCTTGTCCGTGTGAGAGATGGACAGACCTTAGTCCTGTCTGGGATCATCCAAGAAACGGATCGGGTTTCCACTGCCAAGGTCCCGATTTTGGGCGATCTTCCAATTTTAGGTGCACTCTTCCGGAGCACAATTCGCGAGAATACACGGAACGAGTTGATTGTTGTCTTGACACCTGAGATCCTGGACGATTCTGACCAGTCAGCCTTTGGCTACAACTACACCCCCAGCGAAGAAGTCCAGAACATCTTGGATGGCATAAACGGCGAAGAGTAGACACTGTAACCTCTATCATCACAGTCTGGTTAAACTGCCGGAGTTTCTGTACACGCAGGGCTTCGGCAGTTTTTTTATTCCTCTTCCAGATCTCAGGGTTCTTGATCGCTCATACACGTCACATGAAGCCAGCAGACAAAACCCTGAGAGCGTGTTTTAAAAGTCAAAGGACATACTAGATGTGGATATAGGTTCGAAAGCTTGATGTAAGGTAGCTGCCTCTTGGCCGTCACATCAGCGACAAAAAAGCTCTCCCAGTTGTAATCTGCCAGTGTTACAAACAGCAGAGGTGAGAGAGCCTGATGAGAACAAATTACCCTAGCAATCTCAGCCGTGAGCAATATGAACTCCTCCGCGAGTTGTTGCCGCCGCCCAAGTCTGGTGGTCGGCCCCGTGAAGTCGATATGTGGGCAATTCTGAACGCCATTTTTGACGTCCTGGTGGAAGGGATTCACTGGCGTTCGCTGCCGAGTGACTTTCCAGCTTGGCAAACGGTCTACACCTACTTTCGTAACTGGCGTCTGGATGGTACCTGGCGGCGTATTCAGGATCGGCTTTATACCTGGAATCGCCTTGAGTTGGGGCGACCGGGCAGTCCGTCGGAAGGCCTCATTGATAGTCAAAGTGTGAAAACAGCGGCGGGCGTCAGTGAGGCCGTTGGCTATGACGGCGGCAAACAGATCAAAGGCCGCAAGCGGTTTATCGTCGTTGATACCTTGGGCTTGCTGCTGCGGGTCATGGTGGTGGCGGCGAATGTGGGTGAACAAACCGGTGGTCGATTGGTTCTGCAACGGGTCAAACAGATGGGCCAAGCCGTTTGTCGTTTGCACATCATCTGGGCCGATGGTGGCTTTGGCGGCGCACCGTTCATGCAATGGGTGATGGATGTCTGTCGCTGGGTGGTGCATGTGGTGTTGCGTCCGCAACAAACGAAGGGCTTTCAGGTGGTAAAAAAGCGCTGGAAAGTCGAGCGCACCTTGGGTTGGTTAATGCATTGCCGACGCCTCGTACGGGATTATGAACGCCTGCCAGAGACCTCCGAGACCTTGATTTATTTGGCCATGATTCGGATGATGGTGCGGCGCTTGGCCTAACCAACAGGGTTCAATAGCCTTTCAACTCGCATTCATCCCTGCCAACG
>JBCBJE010000354.1:0-5957 GCA_038523735.1 Cyanobacteria bacterium J06626_18
CGGGTTTAGGGCTTGCGATCAGCCATCAGATTGTAACTGAAAAGCATGGAGGACATTTGACCTTTAAGTCCGTCCTCTCACAAGGTACTGAATTTCAGGTGGGCATTCCCTTACGTCAGTAGGCTATGTGCCTATTTCTCAACAAATCGTTGACGGTCTGGATGAAGTATTTGTTTCCTCGTCAAGGATTTATTATTGTGCCGCAACAGCTTCCTGATTTTTACTAAACCTTACGAAGTATGCAGGATATTAGTTGCTAAGTGTTGGATTAAATTTCAGTGAAGGTGCAGCTGATTGTGTGTGAGATCGAGATGCTCCAGACACAATGGAGTGCAACAGGAGCTGTTCCAAAGTTCACGATCCTTCTTTGAAGCATGAAACGCTTTAAGGAAACCCGCCCCCAATGAACCGACAACACGCTGAGTGCAAAAAGTGAGGAGTTTGGCGACTTATTCCGTTCCTTAGTGCAACCTAATGTCCATGCAAATTTTGGGTGGCCGTTATCATATCCTGCGGCATCTGGGAGGGGGTGGCTTTGGTCAAACATTTCTGGCCCAAGACCAACACCTACCTGGAAGACCAACCTGCGTTGTGAAGCGTTTGCAGCCACGGGCGTGCGACGGCATCTCGCTCGATTCAGCCCGGCGTCTGTTCCATGCCGAAGCAGAGGCTCTCTATGAACTGGGTGATCATGATCAGATTCCTCGGCTACTGGCTCACTTTGAGGAAGATGCTCAGTTCTACTTAGTTCAAGAATACATTGCTGGGTCGCTGCTGTCGGAGGAAATCTATCCAGAAAATAAACTGTCCGAGCAGCAGGTCGCGGCAATGCTGCAGGACATTCTGCAAACGCTGTGTATCGTTCACAACCATCAGGTCATTCACCGCGATATTAAGCCTTCTAACCTGATTCGTCGCGATCGCGACCACAAAATCGTGCTGATTGATTTCGGCTCGGTCAAACAAGTCAGCAGTCAACCCGTTGAACATGAGGGGCGGGTGAGCATTACGGTGGCCATTGGCTCACTGGGCTACATGCCCAGTGAGCAATTAGCGGGTCAACCCTGCCTCAGCAGTGATATTTATGCTGTCGGCGTGCTGGCGCTACAGGCTCTCACTGGACTCGATGCTAGACGGTTACCCAAGGACCCTCGCACCAGCGAACTGGTGTGGCGTGACTTAGTTGATATTGACAGTGCCTTAGCTGACGTATTAGACACCATGGTGCGCTATGACTTTCGACAACGCTATGCCTCAGCCCAAGAAGCTTTGCAGGCCCTGAAGACGGCAGTCGCCTCGCCGGTTCATACCCTCCCCCCACCCACCGTTCCGATAGCATCGCACGCTCTAGTAGCCTATGAAGCATGGCTAGAACGCGCTGATGAACTCTTTCAGCAAAATCAATTTGAGGCGGCGGTTCGCTGCTACGAAAAAGTAACTCAGGCACAGCCTCAGGCAACCGATGTCTGGATTAAGCTGGGCATTGCTTGGGAGAATCTGACACACTATGGAAGCGCGGTTAAAGCCTATACGGTGGTGACTCAACAACAGCCGCAAGATTATTTAGCTTGGCTCAAACTGGGTAAAGCGCTGGAACATCTGCATCGCTTCGATGAAGCGCTCGCTGCCTATGATGAGGTGCTAAGTCTGCAGCCCGAGAACTACTGGGCATGGGCTGACCGGGGACAGTTGCTGGAACGTCTCAAGCAGGTCGATGAAGCCCTTGCTGCCTACGATCTCGCCGTCCAGCTCAAACCAGGGTTTCGTCTGGCTCAAGAAAAGCGAAGAGGTCTCCTGATTGCTTTGAAGCGGATAGACGACCTCTATCGGTTACAGCATTATGACGATGCGATCGCGGCATGCGACCGCACGCTGGCGGAGAATCCCAATGACGCCACAGCCTGGTTTTTGCGGGGAATGGCACTGGAACATCAAAAACAGTTAGCCGAAGCGGCGATCGCGTATAACAACGTCGTTCGCCTGCAATCCAACGATCCCACAGCCTGGTTCCGCCTCGGTAGCGTTTTAGAAGACCTCGATTTTCCCGAGCGAGCCGCCAAAGCTTATGGCAACGTCACGCATCTGCAGCCGTTGAATCACTGGGCTTGGTATCAACGAGCTCGTATGTTGGAAAAACTAGAGGACTATTCAGAAGCGATCGCTGCCTACCAGCGTGCAACCCAAATCCAACCCCATTTTCAGCTTGGCCAACAGGCCCATCAGCGCTTATTGGCTGAGCGTGTAGAGGGGGTGGTTTCTTGATGATAGGTAATGGGTAATTGATAGGGGCGATCGTAGGGTGGGAATGGATGTACAGACGATCCCATCAACACCTCACCAAACTCCAATGCCCACCATCTCGCAGGGGAATAGGGAATAGGGGTCATAGTTCGTAAACATTTTGCTTGATTTCGTAATAGTTGGATAGCTTCGTCAAGGGTTCGCTCCTAATATTTAGATTAAGGGTTCTTCCGAGTTGGCGTGCTTAGGAAAGCCTGTCTTGGGTCCATAGTCATGCTTGGTCGGAGTACCCAAGCGATGGACACTTTGAGCCACCTGTATCGTTCATATTATTTGTTTTCTTTGACTCTGCACATGCGAAGCCGCAATCCTCGTAATGTTCCGCCGATTAATGAAAACATCCGTTTCCCGGAGGTTCGTCTGATTGATAGTGATGGCGCCCAGTTGGGCATTGTGACGCCTCGGGAAGCGATGAAGCTGGCCAACGAAAAGGAATTAGATCTGGTTTTAGTGAGCGACAAGGCAAATCCACCCGTTTGTCGCATCGCCGATTATGGCAAGTTTAAGTTCGAGCAAGAGAAGCGAGCCCGAGAGGCGCGTAAGCGCCAGCATAATGCCGGAGTCAAAGAAGTCAAGATGCGCTACAAGATTGACGATCACGACTATAACGTGCGGGTCAGAAATGCCCAGCGTTTCCTGAAATCAGGCGATAAGGTCAAAGCTACGGTCATGTTTCGGGGCCGCGAGATTCAACATTCTGATCTCGCCAAGCGGTTATTGCAGCGCATGGCTAAAGATTTGGAAGAATTTGCTGAGGTTCAACAGGCTCCTAAATACGAAGGGCGAAATATGATTATGCTACTGACGCCCAAGAAATAGACTCTGAGGTCTAGGTGGGCGTCGCGATCGCCTGTCTACCTTCTTCATGCGTATGCAAACGAGTCGGCCCGATTCTCCCCAACTCTCCCAATGGCAACAGCGCTTACTGCGTCTTATTAATCTGCGACCGAATGAGGCAGAGCGCACGCTCTTAATGTTTGCGTTCTACACAGCTACCTCGATGGGGATTTTGTGGTTGGAGGTGAGTTCAGTCGCACTGTTTTTGGATAAATACAACGCGGATTCACTGCCGTGGATTTATATCTTCAGTGCCGGGGTCGGGTTTAGCCTCAGCTTTGTTTACTCCTGGATGCAGCGAATATTACCCCTCCGGTGGGTCATTGTCTTGATTGCTGTCTTGATGGCAGTACCGATTCTGTTATTTCGGTGGGGCTTAGCGATCGAAGCTTTACTGCCGTATACCATCTTTGTCATGCGTCTGTGGGCCGAGGCAATTTACGGCTTAAATGACCTGAATGTCGCCATCACAGCCAATCAGCTATTTAACATTCGCGAAATCAAGCGGACGTTTCCCCTAGTCAGCAGCGGCAACTTGGTGGCAGACGTCTTGAGTGGTTTTTCGATTTATCTGCTGATCTTGTTTGTGGGGTTAGAGAATGTCCTGCTATTGGCTTTCATCATTGTGATGGTGGGAGCCGGGATTCTTTTCTATCTCAGCCAAAACTATGAACATGCCTTCCCAGACTCGTTGAAGCGGCAAACCGACGTGAGTGATGATCCCCACTCGGCACAGCGTTTGCGGGGTTCGATGGGGCGGTATGTGGTTCTGCTTTTCAGCTTCTTTGCGCTGGCTCAGATTTCGATGTATCTCATCGAATTTGAATATCTGAGTCAGCTGGAGCTTAACCTGGAGGGAGAGCAAATTGCGGCATTTTTGGGAGTTTTCAGCGGCCTACTGGGGTTAATCGAACTGGTCACACAATGGTTCACTTCGAGCCGCCTGATTGAGCGCCAGGGTGTGTTTACGGTCATCTCAATCCTGCCGTTAGTCATTTTGGGGGTCACTGGACTCACGCTAGTCGGTAGTTATCCTCCCTTTTTGGGACGAGATGCGCTCTTCTTCGGACTGATTGTGCTGAAGTTTTTTGACGAGTGGCTGCGCTATACGCTGGTAGCGAGCACTCGCCCGATTCTGTTTCAACCCATTCCTGATCGCCAGCGCACACCACTACAGTCCTTGGTGGGTGGCATTGCCGAACCTTTGTCGATGGGCGCAACAGGTGTTTTGATCCTCATCGTCCTGACAATTTGGCAGGTGCTCGATTGGACGCGACCGTTTCTCCAAGCCCGTATCTTTCTCCTCTTCATCGCAGCAGGAGCGCTCATTTGGCTAGGGGCCATTTTCTGGCTACGATCGCAATACCTGAGCCTTTTGGTCATGAGCGCCGAACGGGGATTGCTCAATGTTTCGGATGCCAGCCTGCGCGTATTGAAACGGGCTTTTGTCGAACAGTTGGAACAGCCCGGTTCAATTGCCGACAAGCGATCGTGCATTGAGCTGTTGTGCCATATCGATCCCCGAGGCGTTGGTGAGATTTTGTCACCTTCTCTCTCCTCCTTGGCTCCACCGCTGCGGCGGCAAAGTTTAGAGGCCATGCTTGATTACCCCAGCCGGGCCTATCTGAGCGCAATACGTCCTCTGGTGAATGCCGCACAACCCCCTGAAATCTTAGCCCTGGCCCTCCGCTATGTGTGGCTAACCGAAGACAGCCCTGATATTGCCGCCTTGCAAGTCTATCTACAACCCGAGGTTGACCCCGTAGTCCGGGGCACAGCAGCCTCCTTGATGTTGAAGCATGGCAACCCGCGCGAAAAAAGTGAGGCGATTCATACCCTGCGCCAGATGCTGACCCACGATCGCGAACGCGAGCGGGTGATGGGGTGTCGTGCTCTGGGCGAAGCGGACTATCTGCAGTCGCTGCGGCTCTATATCCCCAACCTGCTGCAGGATGAGTCTTTACGGGTAAGGCGAGCCATTCTCGAGGCGATCGCAGCCACCAACCTTAGAGAGTATTACCCCTCACTCTTAAAAGCACTGCAATACAAATCGACCCGTGAAGCAGCGATTCAGGCGCTCACCCGTTTGGGCAACGACGCCTTACCGATGTTGGAGAAGCTAGCCGTTGATCGCTACAAGCCAGAAATTCTCAGCACGCAAGCCTGGCAAGTGATGGGCAATATCGGCACCACCGAAGCACTAGACCGTCTGATTGACAACCTGATTACCGAGTGGGGCAGCAACCGCCGCACAATTCTGCGGATTCTTTTGAAGTTATTTCAAGAAATGAGCCTGAAGCGATCCCAGAGTATTGATGCAGCTTTGGATCGCCTTGGTCGCGATGGCATTGAACATTTAATTTATCAAGAACTCACGTTCATTGGCCAGCTGTATGGGGCACTGGTTGACCTGTCGAGTGAAGAGGTTGCCGGTGAAGCAGCCGACTTCCTGATCGGAGCCCTCAACGACCTCCAGTCTGATGCCGTCGAGCGGATGTTTATGTTGCTGAAGTTTATCTCCCCCCCCAGCGCCATTCAGGCTGCGCAGGTAAGTCTGCAAGGTTCGGCTTCCAGTCGCGCTAGAGGACTCGAAATTCTGGATAATACCCTCGACATTCCCAGCAAGCGCGCCATCCTCACTATCTTGGATCGCCGCAGGTGGCGTAGGCGATCGCTGGTCGTCATGAGGTGATAGGTAACAATGTTACTCTCATCGAGAACCTCTACTTTCTCCTGCCAACTGCGGCGATCCAAGATAGTGAGGATGGCGCGCTTGCTGGGAATGTCGAGGGTATTATCCAGAATTTCGAGTCCTCTAG
>JBCBJE010000355.1:0-5951 GCA_038523735.1 Cyanobacteria bacterium J06626_18
CAGGCCAATATTTGGCGTAGAGAACTTCAGGAAGCCATCCGCCGCGGTCAGCGCGAGCGCGAGCTCGCCTATCTCCGCCAAGCCCTGCTCTACAGTATCGTGGTGCTGCTGGTTGTCATCGTGCTTCAGTTCCTACTACAGATTCTTCGGCGCTGGGGAACACGCCATTTGACTCGCCAGTTTAATACAGTCACCTTCATAAACGACTGGAAAGAACCCATCAAGCTTTTTTGGCAGCTAGCTTTTGTTGGGCTTCAGGCAGGTTTGTGGCTGACCGTCCTCTATTACATTACTGATCTCTTTCCGCGGGCCCGTCAGTGGCGCTACATCATTTTCAACTCCCTGACTGCTGAGTTTATTGCTCTGGGCGACAGCCGCTATTCGGCCCTGCAGCTCATGCTTTTGATCGGCGCCACTGTAGGGCTATGGTTTGCTGCCAATGCGATCGCGCAGCTTTTTCGCCTCTACGTGCTAAGCCGGGCCAGAGTGGAGCAGCGGCTGCAAGATATTCTGAGCGTGCTGGTGCAGTATGCGCTGATTTTCATTGGCATCATTGTGCTGCTGCAGATTTGGGGGATTGACTCCAGCTCCCTCGCAATTCTAGCCAGTGTGCTGGGTGTGGGTATTGGTTTTGGCATTCAGAACATTACCAACAACTTTATCAGCGGCTTTATCATCACGCTCGAACGCCCGATTCAGGTTGGCGATTTCATCAACGTAGGTGAGCTGGTGGGGACCGTCAAGCGAGTGGGAGCTCGCAGTACCGAAATCCGAACACTCGATCAGGTGGCCATTATCGTTCCGAATTCTCGTTTTCTGGAGAGTGAAGTGATTAACTGGAGTCACGGTAGCCCGGTTTCGCGCTTGCGGGTACCGGTTGGGGTTGCCTATGGATCCGACATTGCGCTGGTGAAAACAGCTTTGCTAGAAGCGATTAAGCGCCATCCTGAAGTCCTGCTAAGACCCAAACCAGAAATCTGGTTTCAGGGATTTGGGGATAGTTCGCTGGATTTTGAAGTGATGGTCTGGACGGGGGAACCGCGCCAGCAATTTCGCGTGAAGAGCGATCTGAATTACGAAATTGAAGCCAGCCTACGCCGTCACGGTGTTGAGATTCCCTTTCCGCAGCGCGATTTGCACCTGCGATCGCCCCAGTTAGATGAACTCGTCGGGATCCTCAAAAAACAGATTGCTGGCGAATCCAACGGCCACGTACCTGATGCCTACTCTGAGATAGCCGCTGCTGAAATCACCGCTCCACCCACCATTCCCACGCAGCTGGAGTCGCCGGAAGATCCTGAACCGTCTCCCTCACAATCTGATGAAGTCTTCGCTAACATTGACCTCGAAGCCTTAGCAGAAGCCATGCAAGGGAGCCAAGGCATCGCGCTACACGATTATCATTACCAGTCTGAGGTTTATCCAGACACGTTCACAGGAACGGCAGCGGTAGAGTGGCTAGTCCAGCACCGCGACTATACCCGTGAAGGCGCCATTCGCGTAGGGCAATGGCTACGCCAAAAAGGACTCATTCAAGGCGTCTTTGAGCCAGATTTTAGAGACGGCTACTACTTTTATCGTTTCTATCAAGAACAGTCTTCCGACTTAGAGGAAACCGATTCCCCTCAATCTGAATCGGCCCCCGCAACTGGCGGAGAGACGCACATATAACTTCTCGGAACATCTCATAAAAGCCAGCCGTCTCGATCTATCGAACGATCTAACTGACAAGAGACTATTGCTAACGTATGAGCCTCTTATGAACCAGAAGGATCGGTAGACCTTCTCCGACACATCTTTTCATCGACACAGACCCGTCATCGCAGACTTTTTTCAGCGATCACAGGCGTGCATCTCTCCGAGTCAGGACAGTCAGTAAACCTCGATGGTTAATCGTCAATCGTTGGTGATTGGTAATTGGTAGGTGTTGGTTGGTTAGCCGGGTTCCCTTTACCGCACTCCCTCCGAGAAGGCTATGCCCGCAGCTGACGCTCACGGCGAAGCTTATTATCCACTACCCACTACCCACTTTCTGTCTTCCGCTTTCCCACCGTGAGTTCCTTTTCATACAGGTTGAGCCGTGCTGAACTTTCGACAAAAGCCGAGATCGAACCCCTCAGATACCCCCCTGGGTGGTCGTTATCAAATTATTCAGCGGCTGGGAGAAGGGGGATTTGGTCAAACTTTTTTAGCCCAAGACAAGCACTTGCCGGGCCATCCTATCTGCGTGATCAAACAACTGAACCCGCAAGTTGACGATGCTACTAGCCTGCAGACAGCACGACGCCTATTTGATACCGAAGCGCGTGTACTTTATCAGCTCGGTGATCACGACCAGATTCCTCGCCTTATGGCCCACTTCGAGGATGGCCAGGAGTTTTATCTCGCGCAGGAGTATGTTGAGAGCGACTCCCTCGGTCAGGTGTTGACTCAAGGCGAACCTTGGTCACAGGGACGGGTCATTGCCCTGTTGGAAGATATCTTGCAAGTCTTAACCTTCGTCCACGATCGCGATGTCATCCACCGCGATATTAAACCCGCTAATCTCCTTTGCCGTCGTCGTGATGGCCGCATTGTGCTGATTGATTTTGGGGCGGTCAAACAGGTCAACAGTCAGTTTTTCAACCCCCAGACAGGCCGCACCAATCTGACGATCTCGATTGGCACCCAAGGCTACATGCCAAATGAGCAGTTGGCTGGGACTCCACACTTCAGCAGCGACGTGTATGCCGTTGGTATTATTGGCATTCAGGCTTTGACGAGTCTGCATCCCAAGCATCTGGGGCAAGATCCGCGTACTAGCGAACTAGACTGGCAGAGTGCGATCGCTGAGGTCGATCCGGCCCTGGCGGCGGTGCTCGATCGCATGGTTCGTTACGACTTTCGAGCTCGCTACCCAACGGCGACCGCAGCACTGGCGGCACTACAGGCACTTCCTCAAGCACTCCGCGACACGATTCCTGAGCAGTGGTATATTCCCCCAGCCGTAAGCTCATCTGCTGGCCAGACAGCTGCCAAATCAGAGGCGCATAAAGCGACGATGACTTGGAGCCTTGCACAGTCAGCCTCCCCGTCAGCAGCCAGTGGTTCCGGCCAAGAAACGTTGGCGGCAATGGGGCATCGCGCCACCCACCAGTTTGATTCGGCTCAGAAACCAAAAGGTTCAACGCTGGCGGTTGCATCGGTGCTACAGTCGCTACCTCAACGACGCTGGTGGCTGCTGGGTGCCCTGACTTGTGTGGGAACGGTACTTTTGATCACCCGGACGAGCCTGTTTGCACCTTCGGCAGACTCGGTAGCGGCTGGCGGTGACGCTACCGCATCAGCGGATACATCTGCCGACTCTCCGGGCAATGGATCGGCGACGGCATCGGCGGGCGATTCTACGACTGACCCGTCCGAAACAGATGACTCGGCAACGGCTTCCTCGACATCCTCAGACTCGGCAGCTGAGCCGTCTAAAGATGCATCTGATACAGGCGCCAATGCTGAGACCCCCTCGGCACCGACGCCTGCAACTGGTAATCCTGGGTCCGCTGCCCCCTCCACACCTACTAGCACGCCAGAAACGGCACAACCTGTCAGCCAAACGACCAACCCGCCCGCCGCACCCGCAACAACGGACCTGCTGAATAAGGCGAATGCCCTGAGAGAAAATCAACAGTATCTACAAGCCCTTGAAGCCTATGATCAGGCGATCGCACAACAGCCCAACGCCGCCGCTCACTGGGGCCGCTGCTACAGCCTCAATCAGATGCAGCAGTTGGATGCCGCGATCGCCGCTTGTGATCAGGCTATTGCTCTCGATGCCAGCGACCCCCGCCCCCTTTCTAGTAAAGGCTTCGCCCTGCAGCAGCAGCAGCGCCATGCCGAAGCTCTAGCGCTGTTTGATCGAGCCTTGGACCTACAACCCGACAATGTCGAAGCCTGGAACAATCGCGGGATTTCGCTACTGCAAGTAGAACGGATCGAAGAAGCCCTAAATGCCTTCGATAAAGCCATCGACCTGCAGCCAGATTTAGCTGAAGCCTGGAACAACCGGGGCGCCGCCTTGTGGAGCCTGCGCCGTTTTGATGAGGCCATTACGTCGACTGAGCAAGCGATCGCGCTCGATCCCAATTACACCGACGCACAGAACCTGCGCCAAAAGATGCGGGAAAAATTGGGACGATAGGGAAAAGAGGGGAGTGAGAATTTTTCCGAAGAAAAATCGGTTTCTCGAGAACTGTAGTTGCCTCGCCCAATTCAATCACCTCATCACCGACTGCCAGCTTAGAGGCTTCTCCAGTTCCACCCGATTCTCCGCCAATATGGATAGAGCAGCGTCCTCTTTTAAGCTATGGTTGTCTCGCTCCGTGAAATTACTGCCGACACCGTCCATCAGATAACTGACCTGGCGGTTAAGCAGGGACAAGAACACTTTATAGCCAGTAACGCGGTTTCCCTAGCGCAGGCTCTTTTCCATGAAGAGGCTTGGTATCGGGCCATTTATAATGGCGAATCACCCGTGGGCTTCGTCATGCTCTACGACGAAACGCTGCGTTCTGTCCCCCCTGCAGAACCGAAAATTACGCTGTGGCGCTTTATGGTGGATGCCAAGTTTCAGCGCCAGGGTATCGGTAAAGCAGCGCTGGAACTGGTGATTGACTATGTGCGATCGCGAGGCATCTTTGCTTTCCTCATAACCTCTTATGTGCCAGGTCCGGGCTGTGCCGAAGGATTCTATCGGAGCCACGGGTTTCGTCCTAACGGCAAAACTGATGAGGAAGAAATTGTCCTAGAGCTGCCGCTTCGTTGAATAAGGAGTTGCCATGAAGTCAACCTCACTTTACTGGAATCCCCTATCTTCAGACTGCCATGACAAATGGGAGATTGTTGAAGGCACGGAGGGAAAAATCTCACAAATCACGATCGCCGAAGATCCTGAGACCGGCGACTATACAAGGCTGACGAAGTTTGCTAATGGGTATTCCACCGAGGCATTTGGCCCCCAAAGACACGATTATCCTGAAGAAATCTTTATCGTTTCGGGTCGCTTGTATGACGCAGCCTTTCAGATGTGGCTAGAGCCCGGTCACTACGCCAGCCGCCCACCGGGGGAAGTTCATGGTCCTTTCAAAGCCGATGGCGAGGTCTTGGTGATGGAAATGTCTTATCCCAGTCAAGCTATCTCGAAATGAGTTCTGCAGCACGACATATCCAGCTAATGCTGCCCCAACGGGTCTTACCCATACAGCCGATCCAAATCCCCCTGCATCCTCTCCGGTAACCGTCGCAGTACCCTACGGGTTTTGTGATCCACCGGAGCCAGCGTCACCGTTCCCAACACGCAGGTTTCCCCTGTGGCTTGATTCTGAATATCGTATTGCCACACCAGTCGCACACCTCGTCGTGGTTCGGCCCAGGCTTGCACCACCGCATCCATACCCAGTGCGAGTGATTGACGATAGCGCACCGATAAATCCACTACAGGTAAATCCACCCCGCTGCCAACCCAGTCGGCGAAATTGATGTTGTGCGATCGCAAATACTCAACCCTGGCCTCTTCCATCCACGCAACATAGGTGCCATGCCAGACAACACCTGCGTAGTCGGTATGATGCGGTTGAACGCGAACGGGATAGCTAAAGATCTCAGGCACAGCCGATTTTGACTCCGATTCACTCCACCATGACAACAAACAAGCTGCACCCTAAACCCTATCCGATTTGAAAACTGTAATTTTTCCCTAGGCAAAAACCGGAGAGCTGGATGTGGTCAAGATATGTTTCAAACTCAGTCGCTTTTTTCCAAGAGCGCAATTAATCGATCAATGTGATTAGCCTGAGCAAGTGTCACCTCATGCTGTTGCTCAGGCTAATCACATTGATCGATTAATTGCGCTCTTGGAAAAAAGCGACTGAGTTTGAAACATATCTTGACCACATCCAGCTCTCCGGTTTTTGCCTAGG
>JBCBJE010000356.1:0-5948 GCA_038523735.1 Cyanobacteria bacterium J06626_18
AGGGTAAATTAGCTTGGTATAAACTTAGCAGTTCGAGTAAATCTTCGATATATTGATTGGCAATAGATAAATTACCGGCAATAAAACCAACGGGGTTATTGACTTCGTGGGCGACACCCGCCACAAGCTGCCCGAGACCAGACATCTTCTCGCTTTGAATCAGTTGCCCCTGGGTTTGCTGGAGTTCTTTCAGGGTTGTTTCTAGCTGCTGAATAAAGGTTTGCATGTCAGTTGCCATGCTGTGCATTGTGGTCGCTAGTAGGCCTACTTCATCTTTGCTTTTGATTTTGACAGGCGAGGAAAAATCTCGATTTGCTAGACGTTTGGCGTAGTCGGTGAGCTGATTTAGCGGCCAAGAGATACGCTGCACCATGATGTAAGTGGCGATGATACTTACAATCAGCAATCCCAAGGTTACCCAGAGCTGCAGGGAAGCTGCCGACCGGATTTGCTGGATCATGCGGACCTGATCCATGCCTACATGAACGTAGCCCTTTGTACCCCCGTTGATTGGAAAGGCGATGTCGATGACGTAGCCAACATCAGATACGCGGCGATAGGCGATCGCGGCTTTGCCAAAGGCTTTCTCGAAGTTGGGCGATTGAGTAAATCGGCGGAATTGTCGCTCAGGGCTACCGGCGGTAGACGGATTGCCGGGGGTAAATTGGCTGGGCTGGAAGTCGTAGGGAATAGGTCCATCAAAGGTGTGCGCGACGAGGTTTCCTTCAGGGGTAGACACTAGTACGTAGGCAACACCTTGAAGGCCCGCAAATTCATCTAACAGTGTCTGTAGCAGTTCTGGCTTGTCGGTTGCAATCTCGCCAGCAGCCCCGGCAACACTGCGGGCGATGGCGCTGCCGCGGCTCGCATATTCTCCAGCCAAATACCAGCGCAAACTGTAGGCAGACGTGAGGGACAGACTGCCCACGACAATCCCGAACAGCAGGGTCTGACAGAGGAGGGTTTTGCGGAACAGGGAAGACAGCTTCATAGGGGGATGCGCTATCAATCACACTCAGTTGAGGGAAGCATCGCTGTAAGGACAGATCAATGTATCGGTTATTAGTAATACGGTGCCAGCCCTCGGAGTATGCCCACTTTCTTCAGTGATCGACCGTCTCAGCCCGGAACTTGACGTAAAGTTCTGTAGCGAGTGCTTAACGGAAAACCCATAGCCCCCCAACCGTGAGCCCAATAACAGCGATCGCAAGCCACAGAAAGCCATTGTCACGGGTATTCATTTGGCTAAGGTCTTCGGGTTGGGGTTCAGGCCGTGCCCTGGATTTGGCAGGTTTCTTGCTGCTACCGTACTTACCTAAATTCAGCGTGCTGGTAGCCGATTCGAGGTCACTCAGGTCAGGAATGGGGGTGAGCCAATCGGCCCGACGCTGCAGCCTAGGAGCCTTTAAGATCTCAACAACTCGCTTACTCTGCTTGCGGATGTCGGTATCTGGATGCTTGACCAACGTTTCGCCCAGCGCAATTGCATCTTGTTGACGACCCGCTGCCGAATAGGCGTTCATTAGCCATAGCTGAATGGATCCTCCTAGTGGGGTCATTCCCTTCGCCAAGCGAACCGCAGCCTCAAACGCAGTAACTGCTTCGCGGTAATTGCCTCGCTCAAAGGCAAGTTGTCCAGTAGCGTAGAGTGACTTGGCCTGCTCTAATCGGGCCCGCTGCTCTGACGGGACTGATTGGTTAGAAGACGTCATGCTGACTATGTGAATCCCGACAATCCCGCAACCTGGGAATCCATGTTCGGTTGACGAAACTCAACCCCGACTGATCAAGACAGACTCCAAGAGCCAAACAACCCAGGCTTTAGCGTTCTTAGCTATTACTGTAACGAGTTTTAGAGGCATCGCGCAAATCACTCAATACCTTCCCAATGCTTACGTACTGGGCGCTTCTGCGACTTGTCTTAGCTCGGTGAGCCGATGTCGAAACCGGCCTTTGGCGGTAGCCTTTGCGAACATGGCATTAAGCTTCGTGTACTCCTCGAAACGGGTTGGTAGGATCGAAGGTGACAGGACGCAGCACGCAAGGGGTCTTCTCTAGCATGCTCGGTTTATCAAAGTAGCTGAGCTTCAGGCTGGTGATTCTGTCGTAACGTTATCAACAACATCGATTTATCCAATGGATATCAAAGTAATTTTGTTGGCGCTCACGGCGGTTTTCGTCATTGCGACGCTGTTCTTTGGCACCCGCAACGGCTTCTACGACACAGACAACTATCACGGCAATGGCTCGGCGCATTAACCATAGACAAGACAACAGTTCCTAGACATAATCAACTCACTCTCGGGCGCGGCGATAGTTACTAGCGATTCACTAAACGTTAGTAGCTGATTAGGGGGCGTTTAGTCTTCTATGGCGATCATTAGGGCTGCCTTAAGAGAGTCGGAAATTCTTGTCTTGGAGTAGCGTGTCTGGTTGTCAGATGGGAGACCGGTGAGCGAACTTTCTTGTTTACCATATGGCGTTGGCTATGCCGAAGAAGGGCTCTGCCTAAGGGTGCAGATGGGTCCCCACCGCGTACTGTTGGATTGTGGCTTGACCGCCTTGACAGAACTCGGCGCGGAGGGAGAGACGGATGCTCCCTTTGATTTGGCCTTTTGTAGCCATGCCCATCCTGACCATGCGCGATCGCTGTTGACCCTGCACCAGACATGGCCGACGCTACCGATTTACTGCAGTGAGGCAACCGCGGATTTACTGCCGCTTAACTGGCCGTGGGCCAACTTACCAGACGGTGCTAACTTTTGCCAGCGTCTACCATGGCGTCAGGCTGTTGAGGTAGCTACTGGACTCACAGCAAAGCTGTGGCCGGCAGGGCATCTACCCGGTGCTGCCTGCATTTTGCTCACCTACACAGCCGCTGATCGACGTTATTCAGTGCTGTACACGGGCGACTTTTTCCTATCAAACTCGCGCTTAGTTGAAGGGTTACCGCTAGATGAACTGCGGGGGCTCAAGCCAGATGTTTTAATCATTGAAGGAACGCAGGGCACAGCTCGGTATCCCCATCGGCGACAACAGGAAAACCAACTGGCTGATCAGATTAACCAAGCGATCGCAGCTGGCTATAATGTGCTGTTGCCTGTTCCCATCATGGGAATGGGGCAAGAGCTGATGATGCTGTTACGCAGCCACCATCACTTTACCGGTCGGGATCTGACGGTTTGGGTAGACACGTGGGTAGCGCGAGCCTGCGATATTTACCTCAATTTACTGCCCCATTTACCGAGCAACGTTCAGAATTTTGCTCGGCACCAGCCCCTATTTTGGGATGAGCGTGTCTTACCTCGCATCAAACGTTTGCCGACTGAGCTTGCCGAAGCGCCAGAAAAACCAGCAATTCTCATCGGTTATCAAAACGCCAACCTCGCAAGCTATGTTCGATGGGGCGATCGCCCCTGGCGTATTTTCTTGCCTGACATGTTGGCCAACAGCGTTGTCCAGGCGGGGTTAGATTATGGGCAACCTCAAGCTCACCCGACACTTGAGTGGCTGCAACTACTGAGCACTGAGTTCGAACAAGGACAGGCTCATCTGGATACCTACTTGCTGACATCACACAGTGATGGTGCTGGAACAACGCAGCTGATCCACAACTTGCGTCCTCATCATGTCCTCTTTGTACATGGAGCCCCGAGCTATTTGGCCGATTTGGCAGGGCTAGAGGATTTACAGAGCCGCTATAAGCTTCACCTGCCTTCGGCAAATCAGCTAGTTGAATTGCCCATTGGCGAAACCTTCTTGCAGCCCGCTGCCCCCGATACCCTCTTTGAAGGAGAAGTAGCCGAAACAGAAGACATGCTCACGCTGACGCTGCCTTTAACCATGCGCGAAGATCCCCGCTGGCAGCGGTTGGCCGATACCGGTGTCATTCAACTCCGATGGCAGGGAAACGAGCTGGTTGTCCGGGGCTTAAGCCAGCAATCATTGATGCGTCAAGCCAGTACACCGACGGTAGCAAACAATAATTCTATTCAGTGCTGCTTTAACTGCTCCCATTGGCAGCAGCCCCGCTGCAACAACCCAGCTTCGCCCATGTATGGTTTCCCAGTTGCAGCAGAGGGCTATTGTCCAGAATTTCAGCCCAAATAATTCGGATGGGATAACCGTTTTCCCCTACGTATCGGGATTCGATTCCTGTTGGTGAGGGTCAGAGAGACGTTCTGTTTCGGGGCAATCCTCGGCAATAGGTAGGTCAACCTCACCGCGTGGCACGGTGGCAAGTCGTTGCATCACAGAACCAACACTCTCCAGACGCACCATCTCCTCCCACGAGCAGATTTCATCCTCTTCATCGGTCTCGTAACGTAACGTCACCAGATCGCCTTCGATATCCAGAATGGTGGCTCGTTCTATCCAACGCTGCTGGTCGCGTAAGAAAATCCAAACTTCTTTTCCCTCACAGCAAAGTTGATATAGCTTGCGGTGAAGCATGAAACGTACTCCTCAACGGTGACATTTAAACGAGCTAAGTTTATGAGTTGTGCTTAGAGGTTAGCTGCTGACAATCGCAACAGCCGCATCAAATCGCACATCAAAATTGAGCAATATGGGTTAAATCATTCAGAGTTTGTAAGTCAGGGTAGAAACTTCCTTTTCCAGTCTATAAGGGGACACCGCATTCTAAGGTAAAAACCTTATAAATATAGGGTGCTTTTTAGTACCCGCCGCCCCAAAGAGCCTCATCAGGTGAGGAAAACCCTACCATCAGCTTGGGTCACTTCGTCACGCTCCTAGAGCGCACAGTAAGCTAGGGACATACCATCTAGCTCCATGCCTGATTCTTTGACTTACCCGCACTTCTACTGGCGCTTTCCTTCCGAGGAGCACGCTTCTGACGCTTGGCTGCAGGATATCAAACCCATTATTCAGGCTCTGGGGTTAGTGGATGATGCCGTTAAGTTAAGCGGGCAACTGTTGTGGCAGCGGGGATGGCGCGATCTCGAGGCAATTCGCAAATTCCTCAATCCGGCGAGCTATACGGCAAGCTCACCCTTTGCATTTGGCCCTGAGATGGAGTGGGCGATCGCACGACTCATCGCGGCGCACCATCAGCGGGAAAAAGTCGCCATTTGGGGTGATTTTGACGCGGATGGCCTAACGGCGACTGCAGTCCTATGGGAGGGGTTGGGCCAGTTCTTTCTACCCGACACCCATCTCCGCTACTACGTCCCCAATCGCTTCACAGAATCCCATGGGCTTTCACAAACAGGAATTGATCAGCTGGCGGCTTGGGGCTGCAGCTTAATGGTCACCTGCGATACGGGAAGCACCGCCGATGCTGAGCTGGCTTACGCTCAATCACTCGGTATTGAGAGCATTGTGACGGATCACCACACCCTGCCCGAAACCCGTCCCCCAGTCGTGGCCCTCATCAATCCACGACAGCTGCCTGCAGGGCACCCCCTGGCTCATCTATCGGGTGTAGCAGTTGCCTACAAACTGGTCGAAGCGCTCTACAATCGCCTCCCTGGCATCCCTCAGCAGCCGCTGGAAACGCTATTGGACTTAGTCGCAATCGGACTGATTGCCGACTTGGTGTCCTTGCAGGGGGACTGCCGCTATCTGACGCAGATAGGCTTGAAGCAGCTCGAAGCGCAGGCCAAACAAGGGATTCGGCCTGGAGTCACAAAACTCTTAGAGCTTTGCAAACGGACGGGCGATCGCCCGTCGGATGTGGCCTTTGGTATCGGCCCGCGCATCAATGCCGTCAGTCGTATCCATGGGGATGCCCGCTTTGGGGTAGAGCTGTTGACGAGCCGCGATCGGGCTCAGGCCGAAAAGCTGGCACTGGATGCAGAACTCGCCAACACGCGCCGCAAAGAGCTGCAGGCCAGCGTTATGCGGCAAGCTTCAGAGCAGCTGGCAGCACTCGACCTCAGTACGACCCAAGTGACCATTGCGGATCGCTCAAAATGATCACTTGGGTC
>JBCBJE010000357.1:0-5925 GCA_038523735.1 Cyanobacteria bacterium J06626_18
AACCACCCCAGTCTTAGGGTGATTGTCAACTCCGACGTAGCCAGATTTGACCATGTTCTGCAACAAAGACTCCGCTTCTTCAAAGCTCATGCCTGTGTCCATCACTGCTTGAGTCACAGAGAGTTGGCCCGCATTAAGCTGAGCCGCTTTCAGCAGAGTTACCATCCTTTCTTGTTGAGTTGGTTGCTTGATGGTCTGGGTCGCTACGGTTGGCGTGTCCAATAAGTCATAGATGTTGTCGCCATACTTCGCCCTGAGCCGCTTCAATTCATGCTCTTCCGCCATCCCTGGGACAAAAAACACATCCACGAACTGACCCACACCAAATAGTCCCCAGGTGAATAGCCACAGCAGCCCAGTGCCAATCTTCCGGTTGTAGAGACGATGCAATCCTGCGACTGGCACGATGAAACCAGCCAGCCAAAAAGCGTACGACACGACTAGCCGTTTGCGACTCGCAGATGAAGCCATAGCACCATCCCTACTCCATGAAGTTCTCCCCCAATTTTAGACAAGAACATGGCAGCAGGGGTGGCGAGCTTTCCCCCTATGCGGGGTAGGGTTCTCGTAGCGTCAGCTCATACAGACAAATTATTTGCAGTCCCTTCTCAAAAAGCGTTACATTACTTAATATAAGAAGGCGATCGCAAGCATCAGGCAACGGGCTACAGCGATCGCCTCTGCAGATGAGGTGAATGGGAGAAAACTATTGCCTGCTTCTGCAGGGTGCTTGCTAATAACTAGGAGGGCGCTCCATGCGGGGGGCTCAGGCATGCAAATGTCTTCGATGTTTTAGCGATCGCCGTATCAGTTGTAATCACTAGGATTTTGCTTCATCGCAACCGTAGGGCATATGCAAGTTATTCAACTTCTAAAAAGTTACTCGACAGGCAGGCGTGACTTTAGTGGCGTTGATTTCAGAGAGGCTTGGATGCCCGGAGTCAAGCTAAGCCAGGCAATTCTCCGGGGAGCCGACTTAACCCGTAGCAACCTAAGCTATAGCGTGCTGCAACGGGCTGATTTGTCTAAGGCAATGCTCTGGCGTACGGACTTGTCAGGTGCGCAGTTGCAACAATCTTCCTTCGACAAGGCGACCTTGATCCGTTGTCAGCTCGGCAAGAGCATTCTGAACAGCTGCTCTTTCGTCGCTGCCGACCTGCGTTTAGCAGACCTTCGCGACGCACAGCTCGAAGAGGCTAATTTAAGGAATGCTCGCCTCTGCTATGCAGATTTATCGCGATGTACTTTGCGTGGTAGTGACCTGCGAGGAGCCGATCTGACCGGCGCGATTCTGACCGATGTTGATCTGACAGGCTGTCAGCTGCCTCAAGCTCAATTAAGCGGTGCCGAGCAGTTGTCTGAGTCGTTTACAGACTCCAGTACTCCGATGGCCGTATAAGCCGGTTTTAAGGCCGTACGAATAGCGAGTGTGAGCCTCAGAGCAATAGATGACTGCGCCATAGTTGAGCTCGACAGATACAGGCGCTGAACTTTGAAATCAGGTGCTTCTGTTCAACAGAGGGCACCCGTTCAAACAAATCGAATTTGGCGATCGCAGCCGCGATATGCTGCGCTTCCGCTCGAGGAACACCCTCCCTAACCAATTTTTGCCAATAGGTAATGCCTAGTTTCTTGAATGTGTCAGCAGTGTCGATTTCCAGAGAAACCAGTGAAACGGGAGCCATAGTTACGTCCTTATCTCTACTGGGATAATGTGCAAACCTGATGATTTCAGTATGGGGGCTGGCCCGCTGAATTTCCGTGATTACACGGGAGCCATCCTGTGATGTCCACAATCAAGCTCGGTGACCTAATAATTCTCTCGGGGTGACACCCCTCTTGACAAGCCCGTGACAGCAGAATAATCGTCGAGTGATGGGAGTCACAAAATCTAAAACTCTCTACGAAAGCCTTACACGTAGAAGCAATTGCTAGAGCTCAAATGCCTTTACCTCTCGAAAGAGAGTTCACATCGATCTTTTACTACCCTCATACCGGTAAAGTCAAGGTTGCACGGCGATGTCTAATATCAAGCACAGTGAAGCCTGTCTCTGCAGATTTACTCGGTTCGGGGATGCAGTGTCCGCTGACGAAAGCTCTCAAAATCCACAACCTTAGACTGGCAAGCAATTCGCCAAACTTCATCGGCCAACTCGGACACTGGTGGCGTAATTGTCAGCTTGAGCTGCCCTACATGACGATTCGCTTTAGCTGCGACACGAACGACATGGGGTGCTTGACCGGACTCCCTCTGAATCCAACTGACCTCACCGTTAGCGATCACCAGATGTTTGTTGTGAAGGGTGCGATCGCCGCCGACGCCCTCAAGAAACTGCATAATCTTGCGGATCATCTGCAGCGAAATCTCTCCTCGCAACTGCCGAATAGCCCTTAATTCCAGGATTTGGTCCCAGGAGTAGTAAAGCTGGCCCTGGGGGTCATCCGCCAAACAAGTAGGAGTAATCATCCCAATTTTTGCCAAATAGGCCAACCGCGCAGGACTGGTCCGCGTCAAGACGACGGTTTCGCGGCGTGTGAATTGTTTCATCGCTGAACCTCACATTACTAGGACCGCTAGGAGAGAAATCACACCCTTGATTCCAATCTAGGGCACATACCTATGAATTTCATAGATGCATTTGTTCTAGCAACCACTACATCCAGCGTTTGTAATTAGAGAAGACGCTATACCTTGTAAGGTGTTCGACCCCGTTTCAAGTAGATTCGCCACCTCAAATTTAATTCAGGCAATGTGACAGGACGTTAAGTAGTGTGGGAGTTGAGGGTAGAGAGTGAAGGGTGGAGAGCAAATGTAGGATGATGCCCACTACCCACTCACCCCTCTATCCCCAACGCTGCCCGGACAGCTCTCTGCTGATCACGGCGGGTAATCCAGCGATGGTAAGTGCGGTTGTGAATTGCCACAGAATGGCCCATCATACAGGCGGCAACCGTATCTGGCAGTCCCATCAGAATAGTTCGTACGGCCCATGCATGACGTAGGTCGTACGGGGTAAAGGGAATATCGTAGCGGCGAAATTGTAGCGTCACCTGCTGGCCAATGCGCTGCAGCGTTGTCTTTTCCAGGTTGGTTTCGAGATTGGGTAAGGATATCTCGCGCAGTCCGAATTCATCGATCCACTGTGGCGGAAAGGGCCAGACATCGTGAGCCCCCGTCTTGGTAGTCTCTAGTACCGCGATCGCAGCTTCGACATCCCCTCCAGCCAAGGCAGTGTAATCGCAGAAAAACACTTCATGATTTCGCAAACCGTAGGCTGCCATGATGCCGTAGACAAACTGCCAGTCAGGGTTCGGGATTTTGCTGAACCAAGCGGCAATCTCATCGTCTGTGGGGAGGTTACGCATTTGGGTGCGGGCGGCCCCATATTTGCCCCAGAGCGTTTTGAGGTCTACAGGCAGCTCTAATGCCAGAAAGTGGGCAAAGGCGTCCATAGCCGTGCAGCACACCTGACGACTGCGGGAGTTGGCGCGAGTCCCTTTAACGGTTGCCACGATCGCTTCCGGTAAGCTCAGGGTTGGGCGGCGATCGCGAAGATCCTGCAATTTTTTGAAATAGGGTGCGTACGCCTTGCTCCAAGTCACTTTTACAGAGGCTGGGTGTTTGTTTGGGTCGACCAGTGCTGCCGCTCGATAATGCTGTTCAAAGGCAGCTATCTTATCGGTCAACTCATCAGAGCCTAAGACCGGGCCATGCTGAACAACGTATGTACGCCAGTCAAAGGTTTGCTCAATCAACTTGGCCGCAATGACTTTAGCTTCTTGCTCAGCTTGTTTGAGTCCGGCTTTGTTGGCTGGTAGGCTGAGGGGAATGCGCTGCTGATGTGGGTGTTGGCGATCGCTGCCAGGGCGAGGGGGTAGCGTTCCGCGGAGCGCCAACTTGTCACCTCGACGTTCTATCCGCAACCCTAGCTGTGCAGCTTTCAGCCGAGTGTTCACTTTTGTAAGATGAGAATCTAAGGGATGGGTCATTCCATATCGCACGACAGCAAGGGGCAAACTGAACAGGATGCTCTGGGTAGCCCCGAAACTGTAGAATACTCTTTGCAAAGATCATTTCTCTTATCCGCTGAAAGTAAGAGAGTATAGGAGACTCGTCATCATGGGCAGCGAAATTTTTAGTACCGCAATTTTACTCTTCACCCTAACCTTGGTGGGCCTGGGTGTGGGCTTTTTAATGTTGAGACTACAGGGAGGCGAGGAATAGACTCGCGGGTTTCTTTCCAAATCCCCAGATGAGTCGGATGAGACATCTGGGGATCATCTGGTATGGTTAGAGAAACATAAACTTTTGTATCACGTTTTCATGAAACTCTTGGTCGTTGGTGCAACAGGCACTCTAGGTAGGCAGGTCGTCCGACGGGCGCTAGATGAAGGTCACGAGGTCCAATGCTTGGTCCGTAGCTTTCAACGCGGTGCGTTCCTGCGCGAATGGGGGGCGCAGCTAGTTCGAGGTAACCTGACCGTATCTGAGACGATCAGCCCAGCCCTGGAAGGGGTTGATGCTGTTGTTGATGCTGCCACAGCGCGCCCAACGGATGCCATTGATCAAGTGGATTGGCATGGCAAGGTCAATCTGATTAGGGCTTCTAAGGAGGCGGGCGTCAGTCGTTTCGTTTTCTTCTCAATCTTGGATGCGGAGAATTATCCCCATGTGCCTCTGATGTACATCAAGCACTGTACTGAAAAGTTTTTGGCCGAATCAGGTTTGCCTTACACCATCTTGCGTCCCTGCGGGTTCCTCCAAGGACTCATCGGTCAGTATGCAATTCCCATCCTGGAAAAGCAGGGAATTTGGGTAATGAGCAAGGCTGCCCCCATTGCGTTCATGAATACTCAGGACATTGCCCGATTTGCGATCGCATCGCTGGACAATCCAGAGACACTTAATCACACCTTCCCCTTGGCTGGAACGCGAGCTTGGGGAGCATACGAGATCATTCGGCTTTGTGAACGTCTATCAGGTCAGGATGCACGAGTCTCGCAAATGCCCATCGGCTTGCTCAAGGTGGTGCAAAAAACAGCCTCTTTTTTCCAATGGGGCTGGAACCTGGCAGACCGCTTAGCGTTCACTGACGTAGTTGTGGGTGACCAACCGATCACAGCGCCAATGGATGAGGTATATCAGACATACGACATTTCCTCCGATCAAATCACCTCCCTTGAGGGGTATATGGGCGAATACTTCGGGCGCATTATGAAGAAGCTCAAAGAGCTAGACTACGATCGCGAGAAGGCTAGCAAGAAGAAGCTGCCCTTCTAGCGTCCAGCAAGTCAGTTTATGCCCCCTGGCTTTGAGTGAGTTTTCAGTCAGCAGGTTCCTAATGGGAGGGAAGCTTGCGGCAACAAAGCAGCCGGTCAAAGGCCCTAGGTCACAATCTTCACCATTCCGGCTTGAATCGCATCAAACAGGCGATTGATTTGCTTCCGTTCTTGGTCATCGACATTGCCGTCGGCGAGAACCATGGCCGAGAGTTTTTGGTATTGGGTGTAGGTGATGTTTCTGGCAGCAATACAGCTATCCACAAGTGCAGTCAGTTCTTGCATGTCATCAGATGGCTCTGTCATGAATTCCTCCCGCCGTATCGGGACTCATACTGCACCAAAAACCTGTCCTCTAGGAACCTGTCCAGGTAGCAAGTACCCTCTTGCTTGTTCAGATTGAGTAACTATACCGTAGGTTTGTAGCCCAGTCTCCTGTCGGCAATGACCTTTGAACTGCAGGAAGCGGTCTCTCTCAATGTCTTACAACAGCTTTAGTCTTTATGGGGCATAAGTTTCTTACGATAGGTTTTGTCTCAAAAAGTGTTCAAATTCTTCGATTGGCATGGGATAAGCAAACAAGTAACCTTGGCCATATCGAACATTCTTAGCCAATAGAGCTTGACGCTGGGCTTCAGTTTCTAC
>JBCBJE010000358.1:0-5925 GCA_038523735.1 Cyanobacteria bacterium J06626_18
AATATTTTTTGAATCGCCGCTAGCGAAGAAGAGGCGAGACAGAACATAAAAACCCGTATCTTCAAACACCTGGAATAATCCGGAACATTGGTTGAAGTTTTAGTGAAGGTTCTATCTTCCGGGTTGAACCATACAAAATTTGTAAGAGATGTTGTGAAGGTATCTGTCAGTTGAATTACGGGCGATCGCACATATACCAGTGCCTTTTGTGCGCTTTAAACCTGTAAGAGCGATCGCGTTTTTGTTGGAGAGCCTCTCCCAAGCGCTGCTGGTTGAACACTTTTAGAACTTCTCAACGAATCACACTAGGATTCAGGGTTTATGGTTATAAGCATTCCAAACTCCACTGTGATGGTTTCTCATCCCAGCCGAATTGCGAACCAGCTACAGGAGTGGTTATCAAAACGGCTAGAAGGATCCGGTCGCGCCTGGCTTGATGAAGCTACACAACAGTTCGCAGAGAACGCTTCCGAGCGAGTCTTGTTTACGCGATTCAGTGCTGCGTCTCGTAAAGTTGGCAAGGCTGATTTGACGCTGACTGAAGACGAGCTGAAAATAGCACAAACATTGCGTACGGGGTGGATGCCGAGGCAGTGGAGTGTTGATCAAGCCGTGCGGACGGTGTTGTTGCTGACATTTCCTTCTGAAAAGGCTGACCGCTATTTAGCCGCGTTAGAAAAACTCTTCGCAGCCGCTGATGTTGCTGAGCAGGTCGCGCTGTATCAAACGTTGCCGCTCTTTCCCCATCCCGAACGTTTTATGGCAAGGGCCATTGATGGGTTGCGAACCAACATTACAGCCGTATTCAACGCGATCGTACTACACAATCCCTATCCGGCTGACTATTTCAACGAAGCTGCCTGGAACCAGATGGTCTTGAAGGCGCTGTTCGTCGATAGTCGCTTGAGTCAGATTCAAGGACTGGATGCGCGCGCCAATGGCAAGTTGGCGAAAATGCTGTCCGACTACGCCCATGAGCGGTGGGCTGCAGGAAGAGCAGTCAATCCCCAGTTATGGCGTCCCATTGGTCCCTTTGCTGAAGGCAAATTGTTAACCGATTTAGAGCGGGTGCTGACTCAGGGAGAACCGTTTGAGCAGCAAGCGGCAGCGCTCGCCCTGTCAAGTGCTCCTGTCCCAGAAGCCAAGGGATTGCTCGATCGTAAGCCTGAGCTGAAGCAAGCGATCGCCGATGGGCAGCTGACTTGGCAAACCTTCAGCCTGACTCATCAGTAATGTCCAGCCTACTGACCTTATTTGCTGTCCTTACCCGTACGTCATTCAGTTGTTCGCAGAGCTTACAGGGAACACCATGCTACAAAACACCATGATGGTCATTGATCCCCACGTTCACATGACCGCACGCACTACCTACGACTACCTCGTGATGAAAGAGTACGGGGTGGTTGCCGTGATTGAGCCGGCCTTCTGGTTGGGCCAGCCACGCAATCATGTAGGGACTTTTCAGGACTATTTCAACAGCCTCATTGGCTGGGAGCGTTTCCGCGCTGCGCAATTTGGCATCCGCCACTACTGCACCGTATCAATCAATCCCAAAGAGGCTAACAACGAGGCACTGGCTGACCAGGTGATGGAACTATTGCCCCTGTACGCCTGCAAAGAAGGGGTTGTTGCGCTGGGAGAAGTCGGCTTTGACGATATGACCGCAGCTGAAGAAAAGTACTTTCGCCTGCAGCTAGAACTCGCTAAGGAAATCGACAAGCTGGTTCTAGTACATACGCCGCACCGCAACAAAAAAGAAGGTACCAGTCGCAGTATGGATATTTGCTTGGAGCACGGCATTGATCCTTTACAGGTGGTGATTGACCATGCGAATGAGGAAACGGTGGCAGAAGTCCTGGACCGAGGCTTTTGGTGTGCTTTTTCCATCTACCCCAATACCAAAATGGGGAACGAGCGCATGGTGGAACTGGTGAAGCAATATGGTAGCGATCGCATCATGATTGACAGTGCTGCTGACTGGGGTATGAGCGATCCCCTGGCAGTGCCTAAGACCGCCCAGCTAATGCTGGAAAGTGGCATTCCCGCCGATCAGGTCACAGCGGTCTGCTATGGCAACGCCCTTAAGGCATATGGTCAGAGCGGCGAAATGAAAGAAGATGATTGGCTGAATCCGCCAGCGATTGATCAGCGGCAGCTCTACGACGGCAACTCCGTTCTTCGGGGGCAGACACCCGCTGTGTACGAGCCGGCTCAAGAATCCATGATTATCCGCTAATGACCGCTTTCAATCACAATGCTGAAGGAGACACCGTGGCAACACTGAGTGTGCGATCGCAGCCTGTCTGGGCTTATCTACAACTTATCCGACCTGCCAATATCTTGACGGCTTGGGCTGACATTCTCGTTGGCTATGCTGCAGCTGGTAGCGTAAACGTTTTGACTGAAGCCTGGAGCGGTCAGCTCGGCATGCATGGGCTGGCTTCCTTAGGTTGGCTAATCCTATCCACTAGCGGACTATACGGTGGTGGTGTCGTTTTTAACGATGTGTTCGATGCCGAATTGGACAAAGTCGAGCGACCGGAGCGACCGCTTCCTAGCGGTCGGGCTTCGCTTACAGGCGCAACCATTTTGGGTTGTGTGCTAATGGGAATTGGGATCCTGGCAGCAGCTCAAGTTTCGCTCGTGAGTGCTGCAGTGGCCACTGCAGTGGCCACTGCAGCCGTTGTGTACGACTCTTTGGGCAAACATCAGGGCTGGCTTGGACCCTTAAATATGGGCCTCTGTCGCGGTGGCAATCTGCTGTTAGGGGTCAGTGTGGCCCCCGCCATGCTCGCGGAGCGCTGGTTCTTGGCGCTGATACCCATTGTTTACATCGCAGCCGTAACGGCGGTAAGCCAAGGCGAGGTAGAGGGAGGTAAGCGCCAGACAGGTATATTGGCCATCGTTTTGGCCCTGGTAGTGCTGGTGAGTATTTTGAGTCTGGGATTACTGGAGGGATATCAGTGGCTGTTGGCTGCGCCCTTCGCGATGTTATTTGCTGGGCTGGTTTTACCTGCGTTTGTGCAGGCAACCAGAGACCCCAGTCCCGCCACAGTGCAGAAGGCGGTGAAATCAGGAGTGCTGTCGTTGATTGTGCTGGATGCTGCGATCGCAGCTGGGTTTGCTGGCTGGCCTTATGGTTTGGCAGTTCTGCTATTGCTGCCACTGTCAGTTGCTTTAGCGCGTCTGTTTGCGGTGACTTAAATTTTTATATAGAGGTTTCTCGTGGTTGCTACTTTTCCAACGCCTGCAAAATCGTTTACCCATCAACCGATTCGCCAGCGCTTTGCGGTGGCCTTCCAATACAACGTTCACTTTACAGAACACCTATTTCACCGGAATAATCCCCTGCTGGCTGACGTCATTGCCGCTGATTTTGAGGCTGGGCCTAAGAAAATCATGGTGATTGTGGATGATGGCTTGCTGCCGCATCACCCCCAATTGCTGGCTCAAATCGAGGCGTATGGTGAGCAGTACAGCGATGTCCTGACTCTGACGACTGTCCCGGTTCAAGTCCCCGGTGGTGAGGCGGCCAAAAACGATCTGGCGCTAGTCGAGCAACTGCAGCGTCAAATGGATGCCGTTGGCCTATGTCGGCATTCCTATGTAATTGGTATTGGTGGCGGTGCCGTACTGGACATGGTTGGTTATGCAGCCGCGACCGCCCATCGTGGCATTCGCCTAATCCGCATACCCACGACCGTGCTGGCCCAAAATGATTCTGGTGTAGGCGTCAAAAATAGTGTTAACTCCTTCGGTAAAAAGAACTTCTTGGGAACCTTTGCGCCACCCTATGCAGTTCTGAATGATTTTGCCTTCCTGAAAACC
The DNA here is from genome assembly GCA_038523735.1 of Cyanobacteria bacterium J06626_18. Lineage (GTDB taxonomy): Bacteria > Cyanobacteriota > Cyanobacteriia > Phormidesmidales > Phormidesmidaceae > SIO1E4. The sequence continues at coordinate 3,829 of JBCBJE010000358.1, forward strand.
TTGGACGATCGCGACTGGCGCTCTGGCATGGCAGAGGCTCTGAAAGTTGCCCTGATCAAAGATGCCGCCTTTTTCGACGTGTTGGAAAATGATGCAGCCGCGATTGCTCGTCGCGAAATGGCACCGATGCAATCATCGGTCTACCGCTGTGCTGAGCTGCACATGGATCACATTGCCGGGAATGGCGATCCGTTTGAAATGGGTTCCTCCCGTCCTCTTGATTTTGGTCACTGGGCAGCACATCGTCTGGAACATCTGACCAACTACGAACTCCGTCACGGTGAAGCCGTTGCCATCGGGATTGCGCTCGACAGCACCTACTCCTACTTAGCCGGGATGCTGCAGCGGGAAGACTGGCAGCGTATCGGCACGACCTTGCAAACGCTGGGCTTTGCACTTCACGTACCCGAGCTTGCCAACTACCTTGACCAGCCTGAGCATCCCGATTCCTTGTTCCGGGGACTCACCGAGTTCCAGGAGCATCTTGGCGGTGAGTTGACGCTGACCCTGCTAGAAGGAATCGGCACTGGCGTCGAAGTTCACCAGGTAGATCTGGAAGGCTACAAAGACGCGATTGCAATTCTGCAAACCCTGTAGCAATGACCGATGGTTTGCCCTCTCTGCCAATTACTCTGGAGTTAGAGAGGGAACGACCGTCTGCTGCTGTAACTATCCACATTATCGAGAAATTCGGTCATGCGTATTCCTTGCGGTGGTCCTCAGGGGCCGGCCACCGATCATCGCCCTTATCACCTAACTTACTGCAGCAATATCCACCCCGGTGAAGATTGGCCGACAGTCTTCCAGAATTTGCAGACCTACATTCCGAAGCTCAAGCACCAGCTTGCACCAGAAGATGCGTTTGGGATTGGCTTGCGGCTTGCCAATGCCGCCAGTGAAGAACTGCTATCAGGGGATGCCCTAGCGCAGCTACAGACCTGGCTGACCGATCAAAACTGCTATGTCTTTACGCTTAATGGATTTCCCTATGGGGGCTTTCATCATCAGGTGGTGAAGGATCAAGTGTATGCCCCCGATTGGTCGAAGGGCGATCGCCTCAGCTATACCCAGCGCTTGATCGAAATCCTCGCTGCCCTCCTGCCAGCAGGAATCGATGGCGGCATTTCGACGGTGCCGCTGTCCTACAAACCCTGGTGGCAGGCGGCGCGCGCTCACAAGGCTCACATTTTTGAGGACAGCAGTCTTCACCTTGCGAAGATTGCGGCTGCGATGGCTCAGGTGGAGGAAACGACTGGCAAACTCCTGCATTTGGACCTCGAACCTGAACCAGATGCGCTGTTGGAAAATGCCGATGAGGTAATTGACTTCTTTCAGGAGTGGTTGCTGCCAACGGGGCAGGTGTATTTGCAGCGACAGGAGGGTGTGAGCGCTGAAACAGCGGAGGCTTGGCTGCGACGATACATTCGCGTCTGTTATGACACCTGCCACTTTGCGGTGGAATTTGAAGATCCCGCAATCGCGCTCTCTAAGTTGCAGAAAGCCGGAATTGCGATCGGCAAGTTCCAGCTCAGCTCAGCGATTCGGATTCCCATTCCAGCCGACACAGCTCAGCGACAAACCCTATGCCAGCACCTGGAACCGTTTGCGGAATCAACATATTTACATCAGGTAATTGAGCAGCGATCGTCGGGCTTCCTGAACCACTACGAAGATTTAGGCCAAGCCCTGCCAGCCCTACTGACGACCGATGCAACGGAATGGCGAACCCATTTCCATGTGCCCATCTTTATTGAGCAATACCCACCCTTTGCGTCCACACAAGACCACATCACAGCAATCCTGCACCAATTGCCCCAAATCCCAGACTGCACGCACCTCGAAATCGAGACCTACACTTGGGAAGTCCTGCCCGCTGATATGAAACAAGATATCCTCGCCTCCATCCAGCGCGAATACGAGTGGGTCCTTGATACCATCCCCACCCCCGCCCCATCTATCTCCACTCATACTCCGTAAAGACGCCATTCATGGCGTCTCTCCACCCCACCAGCCCATATAAAGCAGACCACACCATGCAAAAAACAGTCGTCATCAACGTCGTCGGTCTTAGCTCGCGCCTCATCGGCAAGCACACCC
>JBCBJE010000359.1:0-5920 GCA_038523735.1 Cyanobacteria bacterium J06626_18
TCAAACAAGCCAAAGATGCCTTAGGGTGGGCCGATTTTCGCCTGACCCATTACGACCAAATTGAGAAGTGGTGGGAGTTGGTCATGAGCGCCTTCTTGATGGTGAGTTTATTCGCTGATGCTTTCAATGACAGCTGTCCACTGAGTCATCAGCCATTTGCTCAGCATCCTGGGTGGGAGTCCCAAAGCGGTTGGAAAAATCACCTCAACAATTTGCGCTTGATTATTCAACCCTTGATTTGTTTCAACTGGCTCAAGCAGTGGCTCAAGGTGTTTCCTACCCCCTCCTTGAGGTCAGGATTTGAGCACCTTAGCAACCTCATGAACCAGTTTTACTGTCCACGCGTGCGGCGACTCATGACACTAAACAGGTTTTCCTCTGCATAAAGTGACAAAAGAGGGCTATGTACGGCGATCATCGCTGGTAACAGCATCCTTAGCGCGATTCCACGAGTCGCGGACGGCGTCTTTGACTTGGTCCCAAGTAGAGTCGCTGTCCTTATGGCGACGCTCATAATCTGACCGGATATAGGGTTCAGCTTGCTCATAGGTCATGCCTCGGTCATGAGCATACAGTCTGTAGCTGTCATAGCCGATGGAGTAGGCAGGTGCGTAGTGGTCATAGTCACGGCCTGCGGCATAGGGGCGAGTCTGATAATTTTGACGCCAGTAGTCATCATTATCACGACGGCCTCTAACGTTATCATCAACTTGGTTCCAAGCATCCTGAGCAGCGTATTTTGCCTTATCCCAACCTAGTCGACTGTTGCCGCGTTGTTTTTCATAGTCTTCTCTGAGACGAGGTTCGGCAGCGTCATAGGATAATCCCTGGCTAGAGTAGTTCGAGTATCCTTCATAGCCTGTTCGGTAGGCATTGGCGTAGTCGTTGTCGTAATCATAATCTGACTCGACATAGTCGCGTGAACGATAGTTCTCTCGCCAATAGGCCTCTTCAACAGTAGGGTCGATCTGCTCGGCAACGCCTTTGCCTGCCAAACCACCCGCAACGGATCCTACTACGGCACTGACCACGGCACCGACCGGCCCGCCTACTGCAGCACCCACTGCTGTGGCGGCAGCACCAGCACCAGCGGCTCCGATGCCGGTACCAACTGGATGAGCACCCTTTTCACCCGTAATCGGATCGGGATTGGCGTTTGGATTGCGCTTAGTGTCTTTGTCAACCATGGATTGAAATCCTCTGTGTTCAGCAATTGACTGGTTAACGACGCTATTGGCAGTACAGCTGCTAGCTGCGTAGAGATCTAAAAACTCCTTGAATAGAAGCATTCATTCATTCATTCATTTATCTATCTGCCTTGCACTTTAGATTGCGAAGATTGATTACATCGCGACATTAGCCAGCCTATGTCTCAACGCTAAAGGTTCTGCTTTGCGTGCACATCGGGTTTGTGATAGACACCGACCGATAGACAAGAGGACCGTTGTTGGTGCTGAAAGGTATACATCTACAATCCAGAGCACAAAACCCCAGATCCCTAAGCCTTATGTAGGACCTTGCTTAGCGCCGTCAGCAAAGTTTCGACGCGATCGCGGTGGCTGTTGGCTCCCATCAGTCCGATGCGCCAGACTTGACCAGCCAATTCTCCCAAGCCACCGCCAATCTCAATGTTGTAATCATGGAGCAATGTTTGGCTGATGGCTTTGGCATTGACGCCATCAGGGACTCGTACTGTGGTTAATGTAGGTAGACGGTACTCACGTTTAACGTGACACTCCAAACCCATCTCAGCTAACCCGTCCCACAGGGCCTCAGCGGTGTTTTGGTGACGCTGCCAGCGGGCTGCCAAACCTTCTTCAGCCAAGAGTCGCAGGGCTTCGCGGATAGCATAGGTGAGGTTGACCGGAGCGGTATGGTGATAGGTGCGATCGCTGCCCCAGTATTGTTTCAATAAGCTGGCATCAAGATACCAATTTGCGACCTTACTCTGACGACGCTCCAGCTTTTCCAACGCTCGGGGTCCCATCGTGAAGGGCGACACCCCAGGAGGACAGCTCAGTCCCTTTTGGCTGCAGCTGTAGGCTAAATCTACCTTCCATGCATCCAAAAAAATCGGGATGCCACCCAAACTGGTTACGGTATCGGCGATGAGCAGACAGTCGAATTCACGACACAGATCACCGACCCCTTCCAGCGGTTGCCGTGCCCCTGTCGACGTTTCTGCATGGACAAGTGCTAGCACCGCAGGCCGATGCTCTGCCAAAGCAGCCCGAATTTCGTCCAAAGCAAATACCTGCCCCCAGGATTGATGGATCGTCTGTACGTCGGCTCCGTAGCGTTCCGCCATATCGACCAGACGGTGACCAAAATATCCCATGACGCCAACAAGAACGCGATCACCAGGTTCAATCACGTTGGCGAGTGTCGCTTCCATCGCCGCAGACCCTGTTCCTGGCACTGGATATGTCAGGTGGTTATCCGTTTGCCAAACATATCGCAGAAGTTCCTGGACTTCATCCATTAGCTCCAAATAGGCCGGGTCTAAATGCCCAATCGGTTGCCGGTTCATCGCAGCTACGACGGCTGGATCAGCGTTGGAGGGACCAGGACCTAGCAACAATCTTCCAGGAACCTCCAGCTGGGTAAGCGTTTGCCGATGCGTGTTTCTAACAGCGGGTGTGGAAGAGGAAAGGGTGTAGGTCATGGCCTTCAGGTCTTGCAAAGTGTTCTTTATAATTTCCCATTGTCGGATGGGACGGGGGGATTGTGGCTATGAAGTCCAAAAACTTTCCTGAAATCTGCTATAAAAGTCAGCTCTGAACACCTTAGAAGGCAATCTTATGGTGCATTTGAACGAAATTCAGATCGGTTCCGATTATTGCTGCCAACAGTCTCTCGACCTGTACAAGTCATCTATGTGTGACAGTCTGGTAACGCAGGCTGCGATCGGACGATATCTGTATGTCCTGAAAGTGGATAACGCTGATAACTGTACTGCTCTACAAATATGCCTCTGTGAGGATGACTATCCTGGCTGGCTATCCGTAGAAGATGTTCAACATTTAGTAGTGGCGTCTCACCCGTACTGTTCTGTGCCGATAACTGCAGCTGATATAAAAGCACAGATCTCAGAGGTGATTCGCTTTACTCAGGCAGCTATGAACCAGCCCAATGCCTATCGGTGGGGCGGTACAGTTGCTCCCAACTATGACTGTTCAGGCTTAATGCAAGCAGCGTTTGCTTCGGTAGGTGTGATGTTACCGCGTGATTCTTACCAGCAAGAGGAATTTGTCGAGCCAGTTGCAGTGGATAATCTGCAGCTAGGTGATCTGCTCTTTTTTGGCACTTGCGATCGCACAACACATGTAGCCTTGTATTTAGGTGAGGGACGCTATATCCACAGTTCTGGTCAGGAGCAGGGTCGCAACGGCATTGGTATTGATTCTATTACCGATTTAAGGGATCCAATTAGCCTCACTTATTATGAGCAGTTGCGGGGTGCAGGCCGTGTGACCCAGAGTTACCAGGCCACTCGGCAGCCCATATCATGTCGCTAGTGAGTCTTGGAATTTATTTGCCAGTTCAGTCTCCATCACAGCGAGCATCTATGCATCGTACCCTTATGGGATATTGGACTACTAACGAAGTTTTCGGCGAGGGGAACGACGCGCACACGTATGCCAATTAAGGTCCTAATCCAGCGTCTTAAGCCCTACTTACGTTGGGGGATTCTAGCGCTGACGCTGGCTTTTCTGATTCATACTCTGCGGCAAAACTGGCAGGAAGTTCTCACGCTGAGATTTACAGCCCACGCGATCGCGCTGCTGCTGATTGCTACTGGCATTACACTCCTAGCGCACATCTGGTCGGGCTGGGTTTGGCATTGGGTGATGCGGTTACTAGATGCCCCTGTGAGCGCCACCTGGTCTGTGATCACATACCTTAAAACCAACTTAGCTAAGTATCTGCCCGGTAACATTTGGCATTTTGTCGGACGGATTCAGTCTCTTAGGGCCCGAGGCACAACTACAGGTGTCGCTGTCACGGGTGTGGTCCTAGAGCCTCTGCTCATGGCTGCTGCCGCTCTTGCAGTCATTGTTGTGAGCCAGCCATCGGCGATACTGAAGGCCGTCATCCTACTAGGTGTTTTGATTGGAGTCCATCCGCGCATCCTGAACCCAGTTCTGCAGCGCATGACCACAACTAAGCTGAAGCAAGCTGATCTCATAGCTGAAGATGCGACGTTAGGACTGCGACACTATCCGATCAAGCCATTATTGGGTGAAGTGGTATTTGTTCTAGCCCGCGGTATGGGTTTCCTTATAGCGCTTTCAACCCTGACGCCGGTATCCTTGCAAGACAGTCTATTTGTCGTGGGTAATTTCAGCTTGGCCTGGCTCTTAGGACTGGTAGTTCCTGGAGCTCCAGGCGGATTGGGAGTATTTGAGGCCACAGCCTTAGCGCTCATGGATCCGCATTTTTCAGCTGCTGTAGTTTTAGGAGCTGTAGCGCTGTATCGCCTTATCAGCACGATTGCGGAATCCCTTGCTGCCGGTCTAGTCGTTATTGACGAACGGTGGAATCAAGCGATCATTCCGCTTAAAGCACTTCCCAGTGCCGAAACTCGCCAGAATTCGGAAGCTACCGATAGACAGGGGACTGATCATTGAGTATGGTCACTCTCTATAGCGATGCGCTTATGTGCTGATTTTTCGTTACCGCCATGACCTCACTCGTCAACCCTTTTTCTTTGCAGGACTCACTCCCCCAAAGTGTCCTGGACCTGTCTCTAGTAGTGCCCGTCTACAACGAATATGAGAGCATCCCAAAACTCATAGAAACCATTTCAGAGGTCGTCAAGACGCTGGCGATCGCTTACGAAATCATCTGTGTTGACGATGGTTCGACCGACGGATCGGCAGAACTCTTGAAGAAACTCGCAACGGCACGAGAAGATCTGACCGTTCTGCTTCTGAGACGTAACTATGGACAAACGGCAGCCATGGCGGCTGGCTTCGATCATGCGAGAGGAAACGTCATCATTACCTTGGACGGTGACCTCCAAAACGACCCTGCCGATATTCCTAAGCTGCTTAGCAAGTTAGAGCAGGGCTATGATCTTGTCAGTGGTTGGCGTAAGCAGCGACAGGATCATCAGTTAACCCGTCTATTGCCTTCACGACTAGCAAATTGGTTAATCGGTCGGGTAACCGGGGTCAAATTGCATGACTATGGATGCTCCCTTAAGGCTTACCGCACTGAGGTTGTGCGCGATATGAACCTCTACGGTGAACTGCACCGCTTTCTTCCGGCCCTTGCCTTTATTGAAGGTGCCCGCATCACTGAAATTCCGGTGAATCACTATGCTCGCCGCTTCGGTAAAAGCAAGTATGGACTGGGGCGAACCTTCCGAGTCGTCATGGATCTGATGACTGTTTACTTCATGAAGCGATTTTTGACAAAGCCCATGCATGTGTTTGGGCTACTGGGGTTGCTGTCAATGATTTCAGGATTTGCGCTGGGCGCCTACTTGACCGTGCTGAAGTTTGTAACGGGCCAGGACATTGGCGATCGCCCCCTCCTCATACTTGCGATCGTGTTGTTCTTAACGGGAATTCAGCTGTTTAGCTTTGGCTTGCTTGCGGAACTGCTGATGAGGACTTATCACGAATCCCAAAAGCGACCTATCTATCGAGTGAGGGAACTACTCCGCTGATTAAGCCGATAGTTAGAGATTATGAGTGGATACTTGCAATTGTGTGACAAATCCTTTACATTATAAATGTGGTCAGTTATACATTTTTCCTGATCATGGATAAGTACCTAATACAAATCTAGGAATCATTCATCATGACAACTACACTACAGCAGCGCGAAAGCGCCTCGTTGTGGGAGCAGTTCTGTCAGTGGGTAACGAGCACCGAAAACCGCCTGTACATTGGCTGGTTTGGTGTGTTGA
>JBCBJE010000360.1:0-5916 GCA_038523735.1 Cyanobacteria bacterium J06626_18
CGAGCCAGTAGAGCTGGTGCATCTGATAACGGTGTGTGCCATCGGTTCCCTGATTCAGCGGTTTAGTGCAGTCACTAAACCAGAAATCGTGCCAAAGGTTGTCAATTTCGTGGAAAAAAACGGCATTGAAACCCAAACGCTAACGATTCGCTATCCCATGCCCACTGACGATTTAGCCAGAGTTGCTTAACTTTCACCCTCATCTCTTAGCCCTCTCATCGTCGCTTCTGAACCGTCTCTTGGCAACCTCATAGACAAACAAAAATATGAGGTTGCCAGCCCTAAATAACCCAGTACAACGCTAAGTGTCAGAACTGACTACTCAGGAGTGTCACGCCATGTCAGTTAGGCGACACTAGGACGCTGTTACGACACCTCCGCCCTCATGCAGTGCCCTCATTGCCAATCCGAAGACACTCGCATTCGCCTCAACCAGATGACGAGCCTTGGCTATCCCCTCCATTTCTGCCGCACCTGCCAGCGCAGCTTCAACGAACGGACCGGTACGCCCTTCAATCACATTGAAGTCCCCACCGATATTGTCTTTCAGGTGCTCTATTGCCGCCTATGTTTCAAACTTAGTTATCGCGATGTCGCCGAACTCTTTCAGAACCGGAGCATAGGAGCCAGATCCAAGCTCGGATAGGCGAACTTAGAAACATGATGAAGGCCGCATACGGACAAGAATGAAGTGGATTGCCATGTCAGCGATCGCGTCCTTTCAAGCTCAGGCAATCAGTTCTGACACTTAGAGCGCATGACGGATGTTGAGCATACAACACGGAACATGATTTTGTATCGGTAGACACCCTTTCTATTTGGGTGTCCCCGCAAAATTTGGGAGATCTTTGTTCCTGATTATTATGGCACCCTCTTCTATCCGGCTTTTATTAGGCAGCTTTGTCTGCGGCGTTGCGATCGCACCTGCGGCCTCAGCAGCGGTTTTGATTGGCAACACAAGCGGTAACAACATCGTTGAATTTGATGAAACCACGGGCGCATTCCTGGGCGAGTTTGTTGCTCCCTTCGCCGGATTCGAAAGTCCTGATACTTTGATCTATGGGCCTGATGGCAACCTCTATGTTAGTAGTGGTACCTCTCCTGAAACCTCTGCCGTCTATCGATTCGATGCTGAGACAGGAACTCTGATCGATCAGTTGGCTGCTGGCGGGGGACTCTTTCGTCCCTACGGCATTGCCTTCGGTCCGGACGACAATCTCTACGTCAGCAGCTTCTTGTCCGACGAAATTTTGCGCTACGACGGCACCACAGGAGCCTTCATCGATGTATTTGCGGCAGGCGATGGCAGTGATCCCGCTGGATTGAACGGTCCCAACGGCTTGCTGTTTGGTCCTGATGGCAACCTTTATGTGACGACGCAGGGCAGCGTAGCCGTAGACGGCACCCCGGATTTTAGCTTCGGCTTTCCTAGTCAGGTTCTGCGCTACGACATTGCAACCGGCGAGGGAGCGGTGTTTGTCCCCCAACCAGAGCCGTTTCCCACCAGCTTTGGCTTTGTAAGCTTTTTGGGACTGACGATTGGTCCCGAAGATGGCAATCTTTACATCAGCGACTTTGCTAATGGCCTGCGGAGCTATGACTTCGCTACTGGCACCGAATTGCAAGTCTTTGATACCAATTACACCGGCACTAATCCCAGTAATAACTTCATCGGTAGCCTTGCCTTTGGTCCTGACAACGACCTGTATACCGTCGGCTTTAACCTAACCGATGAAACCAACCCTGGCACACTCTTGAAGTTCGATATCGATTCTGACGATCGCACCCTCATCGCTACTAATCAGCCAACCCTCCAACGCCCCATCGGCCTTGCTTTTCGACCCGTTAGCGTGCCTGAGCCAGGACTACCTGTCGCGTTAGGCATTCTGGGCATTGTTGGCGTTACTTGTGGCGATCGGAGAAAGCGTAGAAAATAGGGGACAGGGAACAGGCGGTTCTTGGTTAGCTGTTGATGGTTGATGATTGGTAATCGGTAATTGATTTACGGTTTTTCCGCCCCTTTACCTTTCCCCCTTCCCCCTCTCCCCTTCCACTCCCCCCCTTCTCCCTCCCCCTTCTCCCTCCCACTTCCCCATTCATGCGAGGATTGCATAAGACAACGCTGGAGGGATGCCATGTCTTTCTCACCGTCCACTATGGATACTCAAGCAACGGATGTTGTGATTGTAGGGGCAGGTCCAGCGGGTGTCACCGCATCCTTGCATCTCTGTCAGGCTCAGGTTCCCCATGTGTTGGTAGACAAAGCGGTATTTCCCAGAGACAAGGTGGATGGAAATGTGCATGGGAAGAAAGTGATTGAGGTGCTCAATCGCCTCGATCCAGCTTACTTTCCTGAGTTAATGGCACGGGGGGATCAGGTCTTAGGCGGCAGCGCAGCGCGTGTCTTTACGCCGAATGGCAAGAACTTCAGCTTACGATTCCCGCAAAATCAGGCAGGTCAAGCTGAAAATCACAGCGATTCAAGGGAGGCACTGTCTGAGCAGGTGCCTTTTTTCACCATGAATCGGCGGCATTTCGACCACTTTCTGGTTAGCAAGCTGGATGAGACGTACGTCGATAAGCACCTGGAGACTGCCTTAGTGAACCTGGAGCAGCAGGAAAATCAATGGCAGATCACATTAGAAGGAGAGAGCGGACAAACTACTTTGAGTGCGCGGCTGATTGTGGCGGCAGATGGTGTAAATTCTACTGTTTTGCAGATGTTGGGGTTGAGTCAGCCGGTGGAGCGCTACTACGACACAGTACAGGGATATTTCCGAGGCGTTGCTGGGTTTCCCGCTGCTGATAGTTCCGTAACAACATCTGCCCAGGTGCCGTACGACGCTCATATTGAGGGCTACTTTCTAACCGAGTCTAATCCTGGGTTTCTATTTATTACACCTTTGGCCGAGGGACTTTTCAGTGTCGGGGTGGGGAAGCCGCGACAGGCTGTGCAGCATGAGCAGGTAGATTTGCGGCAGCTTTTGCAGAAGGCAATGCAGACTCACCCTAAGCTAGCAGGGCGATTTGCTGAGTGCGAATCGGTCAGTGAGGTGCGTCCTTGGCCAGTGATGGTGGGGCCATCGCAGCCGGTTGCGGTGTCGGGGCCGGGGTATCTCGTGACGGGGGATGCAGCAGGGTTGTGCAATCCGCTGACGTGCTTTGGTACAGGGAGTGCAATGGTTTCGGGGCTATTGGCAGCTGAACAGGTGCAGCGATCGCTCACGCAGCAGCGCTTTGATGGGGAGTTTCTGAAGGCGTATGATCGCGCGTTGTATGACCGGTTGCAGCGCGAGTTTCAGGTGAGTAATTTCATTAAGTCGTTCACGAAGCGGGATTGGTTGTTTAACCAGGTGACGGGGAATCGGCTGGTTCAGGGTGGGCTGCGGCGGACGTTGAAGGGGACTTCGGCGCTGTTGAAGCGGATGTAGCCTCCCTTCGCGATCCTCTTTACGAATGTGAGAACACAGTCTCCCTCCTTGGGAAGGAGGGACTAAGGGAGGTCCAGCAGGCTTTTGAGCTCCTTGATCGAGATGTATGTACACGGTAGGGCGATCGGGAGCGGGAGAAACGTGATGAATCGCTCTATGGGAGTAGGGTGTGGTAAAGGTGGGTGAGCGATCGCCCAGCAGCGGCCCAGGTGAAGTGCTGCTCGATATGGTGGCGGGCGGTGGTGGATAGGCGCTGAGCATAGTCGGGATGGTGTTGAAGGTACACCCATGCTGCGGCTAGAGCGGTGACGGAGTTGGGTTTGACGGGGATAAAGTGGGTCGTGGGGGTGCCCAGGGCTCTGACCACGGGGAGATCGCTGGCGATGACGGGGGTACCGGATGCCATCCCTTCAAGCACCTTAAGAGGACAGCAGCCCTGGACTAGGTTGCGATCGCACGAGGTTAGGGGCGCAATGGTGCAGTGGCTGCGGTGGAGCTGATCGACCAAGGCAGCTTGCGTGCTGGGGGCTTGTAGGGTGAAGCGATCGCGGACACCCAGCTTGGTAGCTAGTTTGTCCAATAAGTTTGCTTGGCGTTTGCTGGCAGGTCCGATGAGGGTGAGGCGGGTAGGGCATCGGGGCTGTACCATTGCTAGTGCTCGCACGGCTAGGTCAACGCCCTGCCATTTGGAGAGCGTGCCAAAGTAGCAGACCTCGAAGTTGGGGGCTGTCAGAGACGCTGAGGCAGCGTAAATTTGGGGAGCCTGGTATTGAAAAATACTCAGGTCAACGCCGTTAGGAATAACCTGAATTTTGCCGGGATCGACGCCCCGACGGATGAGATGGTCACGGGTGATGGGACTGGGCGTAACAATGACATCGGCAGCGTCAAGGCAGATTTGCTCCTGAGCTTTGAGTTTGTGTTGGAGTTCGGCGTCCTCGGCCACATCGGGATAGCGGTAGGGCAGCTCAATGGAGGGCAGGCCGTTGACTTCAAAGATGAGGCGATCGCACCAGCGATCTTTTTCCCTGGCGATGGGATACCCCTCATAAATTGACCGGATATGAATAATTGCAAAGCGCTTCCCCTCAAGCCATGCCCGCAGGTGTCGGCGAAAATTCAGCACCCGATGAATCAAGGTTGCCCCTTCAGCGGGGAGGGAGGTGTGTTGTGTCCTCGCGATCGTGAAGGGAACCGGCTCGGTCGCAGCAACGGTGACCAGATGCACCGAGCCGAATTCCTGAGCTAGCAGCTGAACAAAGGCCGCAATGTGGACGGCTGCGCCCTTGGGAGCCGGAACGATATCAAAGGAAATGTAGGCCAAGGCAGGCGATAGCATCGGCACCCTCAATGTTTACGATTGATAACACCAAGACATCCTGAGCAATTTCGTGTTTTATAGAGGAGGCGTCTCAACACGGGAGAAACACTGTGTCGGTTACTGCGCTAGCCCTACGGCAACAAAAAGCCTATCAAAACACCGCTGCGGTGCCGGCTCTTTTGGAGGATTTAAAGGTTATTGCTGAGCTGGATCGCATTGCCGAAGTCGAAAGCCGACGTCTGCGGCAGAAAGCCAACACTACGACGGGATGCGGCTGTGGGGCAGCCATCCTAGCCTTTGTTTCTTTTTGGGGAGCGTCACTCATCGGTATCTACGTTGTGTTGGTAATATTACCCGCAATTTGCACGGCTGTCGTTTGCCTGATTTGGGCTGCGCAGACCAAACGTAAAGCGCTGTACGAAGGCGAGTTAGATGTCCCCAACCCTCGCTACCGGTTTCTGCAGAGGCTATTGCCTGTTTTGCAGAGCGACATGAAGTCGAAGGGGACATTGGGGATCAATCTGGACTTGAGTGCCCCTGACAGCCGACCCAAGTTTGTGACGCAGCTGCCGCATCCCCGGCGACGCGACTGGAAAATCGACTTTTTTGAAGATCCCTGGCTGCGTTTGAAAGGTCGCTATGTAGACAGTTCGCGCTTTTTGTTGACAATTAGCCAGCGACATCAAATCCGCTCGGGACGTAACGTGAACGGCAAGCTGCGAACCCGGCCTCGATTCAAGGGCTTTGACCTGCGACTGGATATTACCTGTACACCTAAACTACGTCCTGCTTTGATGAAGTTCCCTAGTTTGCATCGAGCTGTACAGCTGCCTCGTGGCGCGGTGCTGAAACAAGTCAAAACCACTCCCAAGGGACTGTGTATCAAGGTGCGTTTACCCGAAGGTCCTTTTCCTGGATTTGTCCCGGCCTCGATTAAGCCGGAGTTGACCTATCGTGATCCCGCACAGTTGCTGCCCTCGGCGATCGCAAACGCTGAAACCGCCGTTGAAACCGCTCTTTATGAAACCAGTCTGGCGATGTTCTTGAGTGCGTTTCAGGCCATTAACTGGGCGCGATTGCGAACTCGTCCCTACCGCCTTTGATGATATTGATATTGCTGACTTGGCAGGCGGCAAGAAGAAAGGCACGATGCTCTCTTACACC